>CALGVF010000097.1 GCA_937920115.1 uncultured Clostridia bacterium | reverse complement strand
CAAATTCGAGAATGGGATTTTCGGTAAGCCTTTCAAACTTTCCGTCGGGCTTATCAGCAACGGCGATGCCCAACTGCAAGGGTTTTCCGAACGCCCTTCTCGATTTGTATATCATATAAGTTTTGCCGCTCGGGAGAATCACGACGGACGGATTTGTCGTTATCGTACAGTCCCAATGCGAGCAATCGCGCGGCTCTAAAAGCGGCTCGTCGCGGCGGATGAATTCACCCTCAATGTCGTCCGCAACGGCAACGCCTATACGCTTTCTGTTCCACGTTTCCAAGGCATAATGTTCGTCTATAAGTCGATAATCGCCCGGAATGTCGCCGCCATAGGTGGTTCCCATATAGTAGAGATAATACTTACCGTTCCAATATTTTATGCAGGTATTGTGTGTGTTCATTCCGTCGAAAAACTGCCTGCCTCTACGCGGCAGAACTTCGCCGTCGAACTTAAATTCCCCGTCGGGGCTATCCGCTTTGAAGCGGCAGATTTCACTGTTGAAAACCCAGTTCCAACCAAAACCTATTTCCTCTTTCCAACGTGAAGCAAACATATAATATTTGCCGTTTTGCGCTTTTATTACCGACGAATCCCAAACATAATATCCGTCCTCTTTAAGGGCGATATGCGCCTTGCCTGTCTTATAAATAAAATTATCCATTATTTCTATAAATATTTTGTTTATCTGCCCAAATAAAACTATGAATTTTACTAACAGAATTCAAATTGTTCGCTTGAGTGTTCTGATGTTTTAAATCGCGTTGAGCCATATCCTGCTTCTCTCTTCAAGCCATCGCTTTCCGCATGACGCATAGTCGGTCAGCAACACCTCTCCTTCTTGCGTTTTCAAAATAAGTCTTACGCTTTCGTATTCCTGCGTCGGTCTTTTTTCAAAGATAAATTCGCCGCTATTTTTAATCGGGGTAAACTTCCCCGTTATCGTTGCGTTCTCTTTGTTTTCGTCTCGGGATAAAACAAGCCCGCCGTACTTGTAAGCCGTTTTGCCGTTCAGTCGGACTTCTGTCAGTTTCGGATTGAGCGATACGAGGATTTTATCTCCGTTTTTCCATTCTCGGTTTATCGCGTTATACCCGACGCCCGTCAAAATCGCTTCTCCGTTTACCATTATCGTCGCGTTTTCGCTCCAAGACGGTATTCTCAAAACCAATTCCGATTTAAGCGGCTTATCGGCGAGAACGGTTATTTCCGCAAGTCCGTATTTTATACCGCTTCCCTTTACGCAAAAAGTCAGACCGCAATCGTCGCCATTTATTTCGCCGTCTATATATTCGTTGAATACGAAACCTCGCTCCGTTTTTTCGACGGCGATTAAAGGAAGCAACGCTATTCCCGCCGCCCCTATGCAACCGCAACAACCGTAATAGCCACCGTCGGAAAACTTCTTATAACCGCCTATTCCCACGCCCCTCTTCTGATTTACGAGCGGACTGTAACTGTCAAACGGAAGCCCGTCCACAAGCGAGTTTTCTTCGCTGCAATATTGTTTATTGTCTAAATAATTAAGACTGCCGTAGAGCGCGTTATATGCGGATTTCTCTATTTCGTCGGCATAGATCGCGTTCATGGTAAGGCGTAAAAGTCGTTCGTTTAAACGCATAT
>CALGVF010000096.1 GCA_937920115.1 uncultured Clostridia bacterium | reverse complement strand
TTTTTCTTTATGCCGTCGTCGATCAGTTTTCGTATATAAGTTTTCGGGTCGTCGCCCGTGACGGGGTTGTAGTGGGGGAACATATAATGTCCGTACACGAACCCGAAATTGCATTTGTCGGCAATTTCCGTCGTCGTTTCCAACGCCTCGGGGTCATCGGGGAAGAGAGCCGCCATTTCCTCGTAAGATTTAAGGTAAAATTCATCGTTGGGGAAGCGAAGTCTCTTCGGGTCGTCGTAGTCCGCTCCCATCTGAACGCACATTAAAACGTCCTGCGACTCTGCGTCCGAGCGTTCGAGATAGTGAACGTCGTTCGTTACCACGAGTTTTATGCCGTATTTTTTCGAGAAAGTTCTGAGGTATTTGTTTACTTCGAGTTGCTCTTCCAAGAGGTGATTTTGCATTTCGAGGTAAAAATCGTCGCCGAAAAGTTCCTTGAACCATACGACTTTTTTCTCCGCTTCTTCGAAGTTGCGGTTTAAAATCGCCTGCGGAATATCGCCTGCGAGACACGCCGAAAGGCAGATAAGCCCTTCGTGGTGTTCGGCGAGCGTTTTAAGGTCGATTCTCGGCTTGTAGTGGAAACCGTCTCTGAACGCTATGGCGTTGAGAAGGGAAATGTTCTTGTAACCCTCTTCGTTTTTGCAGAGAAGCACGAGGTGTCTCAGTTTCGGCTTGCCCGTCTTTTCGGCGAGGTCGTCGCAAACGTAAAATTCCGTACCTATTATCGCTTTTATCCCTTCTTTTTCGCATGCGTCGAAGAAGTTTACCGCCCCGTACATATTGCCGTGGTCGGTTATGGCGAGAGCGGGCATACCGAGAGCCTTCGCCTTTTTAGCCGCGACCGCTATTTTCGTCGCGCCGTCCAAAATACTGTATTCGGTATGCACGTGCAGGTGTACGAAATTGCCCATTTTTACAAAAACCTTCCTATAAGTCGATTATCGGACTGTTTTTCAGTCCATAAAGTTAATTATTATCTCATTCTGAACGAAAAGATATTCGGGTTTAATCGAAATTTTTTCGTTCGTTATGTCGAGGTATTTTTCCTCGGCTTTGATTTTATTTGCGTATTTTTCGGGAAAACTTACTTTGAACGCCTTTTTGAAATCGTCGAAATTCAGTCCGTCCGTCGTCCTTAAAGCGAGCATAATAAACTCGAACTCCCTTTCGTCTCCCTCTATGTTTTCGCTGAATATCTCGGCGACTTTGTTCCTTAAAATGCACGCCGTGTATTCGCTTATCTTTTCGGTGTTCGTAAATCTTCTTTCGTCTATAAACGACGAAGCCGCGACCCCGAAACCTATGTATTCGCCCCGCTTCCAATAATTCATATTATGTCTCGAGCGGTAGCCTTTTTTGCAGAAGTTGGAAACTTCGTATCTCTCGTAGCCTTTTTCGGCGAGAAGTTTCACCGCGTAGTCGTACATATCCGCCGTTTCGTCCTCGCTCGGCAGTTCGCCGTTTAAGTAGCGGCAGTACATAGGCGTTCCCTCTTCGGCTTTCAGGGCGTAAGAGGATATGTGTTTCGCTCCCACGCTTTCGGCGAGGTCTATCGCCTCTTTTATATCGTCGAAAGTCTGACCCGAAAGACCTATCATTATATCCACGCTGAAATTCTTGCCTTTAAGCAGTTTCGCAGCGTTTACGAAGTCCTCTTTGGTGTGTATTCTGCCTATGTCGTAGAGCAGTTTGTCGTTAGCCGTTTGCAGACCCACGCTGAAACGGTTGAAACCGACTTTTTCGTAAGTCTTTATCTTTTCTTCGTCCACCGTTCCGGGATTCATTTCTATGGTAATCTCGGCGTTCGGGGCTATGTTGTAGTAGTTTCTTATCTGTCGCATCGCCCCGACGATATACTTCGGTTCTACAAACGACGGAGTGCCGCCGCCGAAGTAAATCGTGTCGAAAACCTTGTCTTTGAGACCTTCGCTTCTGCCTTTTATCTCCTTGTATAAACAGGCGAAGTACAGGTCGCATTCCGACATTTCTTTCGGATATGAAGCAAAATCGCAGTATGCACATTTGCTTTTGCAAAACGGAACGTGAACGTATATTCCGGGCATAAAAACCTCGCTATAAGTCGATTATCCGTTATTTTTAACGTTTATCGACTAAGTATCGCCGCAGGCGGACGGGCGGTAAAAGCCGCCGCAGGGCGTGTTGTTCGTTATTATTCGTTATTATTTGTCGTTGGAACTGTCTATTTTCAGAATAGACATAAACGCCTCGCTCGGAACTTCTACCGAGCCGAGTTGTCTCATTTTCTTCTTGCCTTCTTTTTGCTTTTCGAGAAGTTTCTTCTTTCTCGTTATATCGCCGCCGTAGCATTTCGCGAGTACGTCTTTGCGAAGAGCCTTTACCGTCTCTCTCGCTATTACCTTGCCGCCGATAGCCGCCTGAATGGGTATCTCGAAAAGTTGACGGGGAATTACGTCTTTCAGCCTTTCGGCGAGCGCCCTTCCTCTCTGATAAGCCTTGTCCTTGTGGACGATTATCGACAACGCGTCGCACGGCTCGCCGTTTAGAAGCATATCGAGTTTGACGAGTTCGCTTTTCTGATAGCCGTCGAGTTCGTAGTCGAAAGAGGCGTAACCTCTCGTTCTCGATTTAAGTCCGTCGAAGAAGTCGAAAATAATTTCGTTGAGCGGCAGTTTGTAGTTGAGCCTTACCCTTTTCGCGTCGAGGTAAGTCATATCGGTGAACACGCCGCGTTTGTCCTGACAGAGTTCCATTATCGCCCCGACGTAATCGGGCGGAGTGAATATGTTTGCGTTTATGATCGGTTCTTCGGCGTAGTCTATATATGAAACGTCGGGGAACTTGCTCGGGTTATCGACGATTAAGACTTCGCCGTCCGTCTTGTGAATATGATAGGAAACAGACGGGGCGGTCGTGATTATGTCGATATCGAATTCCCTTTCGATTCTCTCCTGAATAATCTCCATGTGGAGAAGTCCTAAAAAGCCGCATCTGAAACCGAAGCCCAAAGCGTCCGAGTTGTCAGGCTCGAACGACAGGGAAGCGTCGTTGAGTTTGAGTTTTAAAAGAGCATCTTTCAAATCGTTAAACCTCGAACCGTCGAGGGGGTATATACCCGAGAAAACGACGGGTTGAACCTTTTTATAACCGGGGAGGGGCGACGGAGCGGGGTTGTTCGCGTCCGTTATCGTGTCGCCGACGGCGATGTCCTCTATGCTTTTGATACTTGCGGCGATATATCCTACTTCGCCCGCCGCAAGGAATTTTTTGGGCTTTAATCCGGGGTTGAAAGTGCCTACCTCGGTGACGTCGAATTGCTTTGTTCCGTTGAACGTTTTAATTCTCGTGCCCACGCCGACCGTTCCGTCTTTGATGCGGACGAAACAGATAACGCCCTTGAAATTGTCGTAGTAACTGTCGAAAATGAGGGCTTTAAGGGGGGCTTCGTCGTCTCCTTTCGGCGGGGGAACGAGCGAAACTACCTGTTCCAAAACTTGGTCGATATTTATACCGTTCTTCGCTGAAATTCGCGGGGCGTGTTCTCCGTCGAGACCTATAACGTCCTCTATTTCTTTCGCCGTCTCGTCGGGGTTTGCCGAAGCGAGGTCGATTTTGTTGATTACGGGTACTATTTCGAGGTCGTTGTCGAGTGCGAGATAGCAGTTGGCGAGGGTCTGAGCCTCGATTCCCTGAGTGGCGTCGACTATTAAAATCGCCCCTTCGCACGCCGCGAGCGAACGGGAAACTTCATAGGTGAAGTCCACGTGTCCGGGGGTGTCGATAAGGTTGAAAATATAGTCCTTGCCGTCTTTCGCCTTGTACGCCATTCTTACGGGGGTGAGTTTAATGGTGATGCCGCGTTCTCTCTCCAAGTCCATGGAGTCGAGCAGTTGGTCTTCCATATCCCTTTCGGCAACTTGTCCCGTGAGTTCCATTATTCTGTCGGCAAGGGTCGATTTGCCGTGATCGATATGGGCTATTATGCAAAAATTCCGTATGTTGTCCTTAGTCGTAATCGCCATTGAGCAGAAAAAACCTCACCATTATAATTACTCGCATATCATTATATACGAAACTAAAAATAAAATCAAGAAAATTATTGACAAAAACCCGATTCGGTATTATAATTCTCGCGGAAAATATTTTGAGGATAAATTATATGAGAATAAAAGACGACCATTGGCTTTTGCAAAAACCCGTTGCCCACAGAGGACTTCACGGAAACGGAATACCCGAAAACAGTATCGAAGCGTTTAAAGCGGCGATAATGAGCGGTTATCCCATCGAAACGGACGTTCAACTGACTAAGGACAACGCCCTTTTGTGTTTTCACGACGACAATTTAAAGAGAATGACGGGGGTAGACTCGCTTATATGGGATAAGACGT
>CALGVF010000095.1 GCA_937920115.1 uncultured Clostridia bacterium | reverse complement strand
AACGGGCGTGAAAACCGCTCTTATCGAATCGTCCTACCTTTTAGGCGGTCTCGCAACTTCGGGTATGGTGACTTTCTATCTTCCGCTTTGCGACGGAATGGGAAATCAACTTTGCCACGGAATATCCGAGGAACTTCTGAAACTCTCGATTTCTCACGGAGCGGAAGGTCCGCTTCCCGAAGTATGGCTTTGTCCCGCGACGAGAGAGAAACGCGACGGCAAGCGTTATACGGTGCAGTACAACCCCTATGTGTTCGCTATCGAGGCTGAAAGACTGCTCGCGAAAGAGGGCGTGGATATTTTATACGGCGGTACTCTCGCCAAAGCGTATACTTCCGAAAGGGGAGACAGAATAGAGAAGATAGAGGTCGTGACGAGAACGGAGACTTTGTACTACTCGGCGAAATCGTTTATCGACTGTACGGGCGACGCGACTCTTTGCGAGTTGTCGGGCGAAAAAACCGCTTTACCCGCTCACGGAAACGTGCTTGCCGCTTGGTATTACGAGGTCAGAAACGGAGAATACCGCATAAGGCAAAAGGGGAGCGGCGACCTTGTGTATTCGACCATGCAAGGCGACGAAAACGCTTTCGACGGGCTTGATTCCGTTAAAATTTCCGAGGTTATGCGTGAAGCCCACGGCGTAATGCTCGACGACTTTCTAAGCCACGGCGACGGGGACAGAAAACATGCCATGGCGACCGTCTGTACTATTCCGCAGGTGAGAATGACGAGACGACTTTGCGGCGTGTTCGAGATGAAAAAAACGGACGACAAAAAGCGTTTTGAAAACAGCGTGGGAGCGTTCGGAAGTTGGAGAGAATACGGACTTGCTTATGAACTCCCGATAGATTCGCTGTATGGGGCGAAGGTTAAAAACCTTACGGTTGCGGGCAGACTAGTGTCCGTCGAAAACGACGATATGTGGGATATAACGAGAGTCATTCCCGTATGCGCGGTGACGGGCGAAGCGGCGGGCGTTATAGCGGCTATGTACGACGATACGGACAAAATCGAAGTGAAAAAAGTACAAAACGAACTTATCTCCCGAGGCGTTAAACTTCACCTCAGCGATTGCATACTTTAATTTGAGACTAATATTTTTGTAGATTGTGTCCGATATCAAATTATAAAAGTCGGCGTATAAGTCGATTATCGCTCATTTTTCAATAATCAGCAACTTTAAAAGGGAATAATCGGTTATATTTGCTTTGCGGCAGACCTCTTCCACCGCAAGCGGTCCCCCTTCCCCAAAGGGGAAGGCAAGGGTGGTTAGAAATTGTCTGTTGCAATGGAATGTTATCATAATAGTACAGTTGAAAAACCCTCGAAAATATAGTAAAA
>CALGVF010000094.1 GCA_937920115.1 uncultured Clostridia bacterium | reverse complement strand
ATGTAAAAATCAATTTGGCAAAATAATTTCATAGGGTTTGTTGGTTTTTAGGATAACGAAAATTATATTGCAAATTTTACGCATTACAACAGAGATTGCAACGCCGTGAGCTTTGCCTTGTTCACGCTTCTTATCGTAAATAGCTCTGAATGCAGGGTTATAACGAATGCCGGCAATCGCAGCAAGCCAAAAGGTTCGACGAAGATAGGGCGAACCTCGTTTGGACATATGGCACTTAGTGCCATTGAATTCGCCCGATTGCTTGACGGACGGATCAATGCCCGCAAAAGCGGCAAGTTTATCGGGTGAATCAAAGCGATTTATGTCTCCGATTTCTGCAAAAAAAGAAGCGGCAAGAGTCGTACCTATTCCGACAATCGTATCAAGTTGATTGTCAAAGTGTGAAAATTTTTCTTTAATAAATTCCTCCAGCTCCTTAACTTGACTTTCGAGCAGTTTTATCTGTTGGATAAATTGACGAATGGCAAGCGAAGCAGAATCTACAAACAGGAATGAACCGAAAGTGTTTTTGGCAAGATTTTGCAACTCCTCAGCTTTTTCCTTGCCGAATCTGCCGCGAGAAACGGATTTCAGAAATTGAGAAAACAGTTCCGTATCGAGTTCGGCTATAACGTCGGGAGACGTATAAGTAGACAATAGTTCGATTGAGGTAGTTCCGAAAATGTCAGAAAAAACACATTGATATTCGGGAAAAACCTTGTCAATGCAAGTAATAACCTTTCTTTTGGCGTCGGAAATACAATCGACGAGATAATAGCGTTGTCTTGTAAGTTCGCGAAGAGAAAGAAGCTCTGAATCCGAAAGAGTTGTTTCGGAGTATCTTCCGAACCGGATAAGTTCAGCAATAATGAAAGCGTCTTTAGCGTCATTTTTCGTTTGGCGGATATATAAACCACGCAAAGCGTCGGACTGAACGGGGTTGATAACGTGAACGTTGTAACCTGATTCAATCAATTTAGTGTAAAGGTTAAGCCAATAGTGCCCGGTTGCTTCCATACCAAACTCAAAATCCGAAATGTTTTCAGATAACAGAGTTAAAGCGGACAACAGTTTTTTAAAACCTTGAATGGAGTTTTGAAACTTGAACGGCTTAACAATAAACTCACCATTGCAATCAATGACTGTTGCTTCGTGGGAGTTTTTGGCAATGTCGATACCAACGAAAAACATAACACACCTCTACTAAGTAAAAATACAGACGGAGTGCCACAAATACAACGGAACACAACCTTGTTAGACATATGAAGAAGACGGTAAAATCCGAATCGACATCCAGCTCATTCGTGTAAACCCGCTGTACAGAGGCTCTTACTCTTTGGTATGCGGATATACCGCAAGGGGAAAGAAAAGAAACCTCTGTCTGCGAGAATATTATCTCATAAAGGTTATGGGATAAGCAATTAAATAGAACCGATAAATAACAAATTCATTATACAAGAGGAAAGCAAGAGTAGTTAGAAGGCTTCGCCTGTTGTGGTGTTTTTAACGCTTTGTAATAATTTACGGTTAATTCTGCATTGTTCTTTAAAAACTCGTAATTTGCTTTCAATATGTTTTTCTAATGTAAAAGCATTATAAAAGTATAAAAGTTGAAAAAACTAAATAGTCTTGCTTTCCCCTTTGGGGAAAGTGTCAACGAAGTTGACGATAGAGGTCAATAACTATACGTGTTTTTAATCTTTATCAATTATAATTTTATCGTAAATATGTTCGCATACTTCTGAAAGTTTATTTTTGGAAAAATGGCGGCGAAGTTGACGATAGAGGTCTTAACTTTCGTCAATAATTAAAAATTTTCACAAAATTTTCATAATTAAACGGTTGACTTTCGACAAATTACGCAATATAATGGAACCGCAAATAGGCGAGGAACTTATCTGCAAAACGAAATAAATATTCGGCAAAACCGTCGCGAGGCGGTGACGCAAAGCCAAGGAACTTTTATTCAAGGAAGTACGCCCGGTTGCAATTCGTACCTTTATCAGGTACTTTTTGCAATCGGGTTTTCTATTTTTTCCTCTATAAAAGTACGCCCGGTTGCAATTTTCTGCTCATACTTATACCGACAAGTCTTTGTCCGTAGTCCGTAGAGCAAATATTGCAACCTTTTTTTTTCGTTTTACGGGGGAAAGGGACGAGTCGAAATTGTATAAAAAAATTTTTGGAGGTTCTCAAAATGAGACAAACACAAAACACGCAGAAAAACAGCAACAAAAAGTCGATTTTTATAATCGCGCTTTTACTCCTGCTCGTTGCGGTAATCGGCTTCGGCGGCTACACCTTGTCTAAGTATGTAAGCAGCAAGAGCGATAACGGCACGGCTAGCGTAGCGAAATGGGGCTTCACAGTTACCGCAA
>CALGVF010000093.1 GCA_937920115.1 uncultured Clostridia bacterium | reverse complement strand
GCAACGTGACCAACGACTGCGACGAAGAGGAATTTTTGTCGAACGTCGTTTCTAACCCGAAGTTTTTAACGGGGGCGATACACAGATTTTCGCCCGAAAAATTCATTGAATTTCTCGAAGAGAAAGTTCGACTGAAAACCGAAAGGGGCAACAGGGTTTTTCCGCTTTCGGACAAGGCGAGCGATATTACGAAAACGCTCGAAAAATATGCGGTCGAAGCGGGCGTTAAGATAAAACTTAACGAAAAAGTACTTTCGGTAGACGCTGAAAACGGCGAAATACGATCGGTTACGACTAATAAAAATTCGTATCCTTGCGAAAATGCAATAATCTGCACGGGCGGTATGAGTTATCCGTTGACGGGTTCGACGGGCGACGGCTATAATTTTGCGAAAAACCTCGGACATACGATAATCAAACCCGTTGCGGCGTTGTCGGGAATAAACATAAAAGGTGATTTTTATAAAAAATTACAGGGTATTTCGCTGAAAAACGTTAAAATTATCGTTTACGATTCCGACAAAAAGATATACGAGGATTTCGGCGAGATGCTGTTTACGCATTTCGGCGTTTCGGGTCCCGTGATAATATCCGCTTCGAGTTATATAAGCAGAAGAGATTTATCTAAAATAAAGTTTTCGCTCGATTTGAAACCCGCGATAACCGAAAAGCAACTCGACGACAGAATATTAAGAGATTTTGAAAAGTTCAAAAATAAATCGCTTAAAAACTCGCTCGAAGATCTGTTGCTTAAAGGCTTGATACCCGTTATTTTAAACGCCGCGAAAATCGACGGCGAGAAGAAAAACAACGAATTGACGGCAGTTGAGAGAAAAAGACTCGTCGAAACCATAAAATCTTTCGATTTTTACCCCGCGTCGTTACGCGATATAAGCGAAGCGATAGTGACGGCGGGCGGGGTATCGGTAAAAGAAATAAACTCGAAAACAATGGAAAGCAAACTCGTCAAAGGGCTGTATTTTGCGGGCGAGGTTTTGGATCTCGACGCTTTGACGGGCGGTTTTAACATAACTATCGCGGCTACGACCGCCTACGCGGCGGGCAACGCGGAATAATAAGATAATAATGACAATAAGACGGTCGGAAAAGTTATTAACTCTTTTCGGCTAAAAACGGAGAACAATATGATAAACATTGCGCTTGACGGACCTGCGGGAAGCGGTAAAAGCACCGTAGCGAAAAAAGTTGCGAACAAACTCGATATACTGTATCTCGACACGGGAGCCATGTACAGGGCGTGCGCCTTAAAATGTCTCCTTTCGGGCGTCGACGTAAAAGATTGCGACGGCGTAAAGAAAATTATGAACGATATTGACGTTAAGGTCGAGTATAAAGACGGCTCGCAGGTCACTCTTTTAGACGGGAAAGACGTTTCCTCGGATATAAGAAAACCCGAAATTTCAATGATGGCTTCGACCGTGTCGGCTCATAGATTCGTTCGCGAAAAAATGGCTGAAATGCAAAGAAAAATCGCAAATTCCATGGACTGCATATTAGACGGCAGAGAAATCGGCTCTTACGTTCTCCCGAACGCTAATTTCAAATATTATATAACCGCAGACAGCAAAGTGAGGGCTGAAAGGCGTTATAAGGAATTGCTCGAAAGGGGCGAAAAGGTCGATTTTAACAAATTACACGAAGAGATTATTCAGAGAGACTATAACGACAGTCACAGAGAGTTCGCTCCGCTTAAAAGAGTCGCCGATGCAAAATTTATCGACACTTCGGAAATGACCGTCGACGAAGTCGTCGGAATAATCGTAAACGACGTAAAAGAGGGGAAGTCGAATGTTTAAATTGCTTTATTGGCTCGTTATACCATTTTATAAACTGTTATACAGACCAAAAATTTACGGAAAAGAGAATATTCCGAAAAGCGGCGGTTACGTTTTCGTGTGCAATCACTTTGCAAAAGTAGACGCCCTCGTGTTCGTCGCTCTCCATAAAGGAAAAATCAACTTTATGGCGAAAAAGGAATGGTTCGACTCTAAATTCAAGAACAAATTATTCAGATTTTTAGGGGCTATTCCCGTTGACAGAGAAAAAGCCGATTTTACCTCGATAAAAGCGTGTCTTTCCGTGCTTAAAAGCGGTAAGCCGTTAGTCGTTTTCCCCGAGGGGACGAGAAATAAAATAAACGACGAATTGCAGGAAATACACGGCGGGGCAAATCTTCTTGCGTATAAGGCGGACGTACCTATCGTTCCCGTCGGAATGAACAGCAGATTTAAGAAATTCGGCAAAAACTACCTCGTAATAGGCAAGCCGTATAACCTTGAAAAAACGGAAAACAGGTACACTTCGGAAACTTCCGAAAAAGCGGACGCTTTAATGAGAGAAAAACTCAACGAGTGCATTTTCGCCGCTCAGGAACACGCGAAAAAGGGTAGCGAAAAGTGAAAGTAATACTTGCTAAAAACAGCGGTTTCTGCCCCGGGGTGAAAAGGGCGGTAGATACGGCGAAAAAGATTTACGGCGAAAACGTGTGTATTCTCGGCGAGATTATTCACAACGAAAGCGTGACGGACGAAATAAAGAAACTCGGCACGAAGATTGTGGACGGCGTGGACGAAGTAGACCGCGACACGGTCATAATACGTTCTCACGGAGTGGGAAAGAACGTTTACGACGAACTCAACGAAAAAAAAGTTAAAATCGTAGACTGTACCTGTCCTTTCGTTACGAAAATACACGACATAGTGAAAAAATATCACGAACTCGGATATAAAATAGTTATTACGGGCGAAAAAGACCACCCCGAGGTAGTCGGGATAAACGGTTGGTGCGGAGGCGATGCGATTGTGATCGACGAAAATTATCGCGAAATCGACCTCGGAGAGTCCGAAAAAGTGTGCCTTGTGTCGCAAACAACCTATTCCGTAGACAAATTTAAAAAAATTTTAGAGTTTTTTAATGAAAAAACATTTAAAACGCTTGAAGTTTTTAAAACAATTTGTTATACTACAATAGAGCGTCAAGAAGAGGCAGAAATATTGTCGAAAACCTGTGATGCAATGGTAGTAGTCGGTGGCAAACATAGTAGCAATACTAAGAAACTGATGAGAATTTGTCAAGGAAATTGCGAAAACGTATATTTCATTTCAAATCCTGATGAGCTCAATTATAAAAAATTTAGAAATTATAAAAAGGTAGGTATTGTTGCAGGGGCATCGACGCCCAACGAACAATCAATGGAGGTTTTC
>CALGVF010000092.1 GCA_937920115.1 uncultured Clostridia bacterium | reverse complement strand
AAAGGAGCATTTGCCAAAAAGCACGGAAATAGCGGTGTTTTGGCAAGGTTCGTATTATTTTTGTCTGGTATACGCCATAAAGAAGTAGCCTATCTCGAAAATTGCCGTTAGCACCCACGAAACGGGATACAAAAGATACAGCGACGGTATCGTCTGATATTTCGCGAACACCGTGTACAGCCATACGAAACGGAATACGCACGAACCCATTATTACGATAATCGTCGGAGCGAGACTCTTTCCGAGTCCTCTCGAAGCCGCGAGCGAAGCGTCCATAAACGCTCCTATTCCGTAACATACGCCCATTATTTTGAGTTTTTCCATTCCCGCGGCGACGACCTCGGGGTCGGGGTCGAATAGCGACAGTATCGGACGACCGAATATATACGACGATATGCCGAGTACCGAGCCTATAACGAACGCGTAACCCGTGGATATGAAATACGATTTCAACACTCTGTCTTTCTTGCCCGCTCCGTAGTTCTGACCTATAAACGTGGAACAAGCGGTGTAAAACGCCATCATTACGTTGTATATTATTGAGTCGACGTTCTGCGAAACGCCGTTGCCCGTCACAACTTTATACGGGAAAGTATGGTTTATCGACTTCTGAATAAAAATATTCGCAATCGCGAAAATGGCGTTTTGAAGTCCTGCGGGTATTCCAAGATAAAGCACTTCCGCCGCCTTTTTACCGCTGAATACGAACTTTTTAAAATCGAGTTTATAATCGCCCTTAACGGTCGTAATTCTCACCGTTACGAGAATTGCCGAAACGTACTGCGTAATGATACTCGCGAGAGCGACTCCCTCCACGTCGAGTTTGCAGACAAGGACGAAAAAGAAGTTCAAGCCGATATTCATTATACCCGAAGCGGTGAGATAAATAAGCGGTCGTCTTGTGTCTCCCGCCGCGCTTAAAACTCCGTTACCGTAATTGAATATCGCCATCGCGGGCATACCGCACGAGTATATTTTAAGGTATATAACCGCTTTATCCAAAAGTTCGGACTTCGTTTCGAGCATTACGAGTATATTTTCCGCGAAGATAAAGCACACCGCAAATATGAGCAAGCCCATAATAACGCTCAGAACGAGCGAAGTGGAAACGGTAGATTTTACGTCGTCTTCCTTTTTCGCCCCGAGGTATTGAGCGACTCTTACGTTCACGCCCGCCCCGAGACCTATTAAAAAGCCCGTAAAGAGGGTTAAAAGCGTGCTGTTCGAGCCGACCGCCCCTACGGGGATAGTCGGATTTGCCGAGCCTTTTCCTACGATTATCACGTCGGAAATGTTAAAAAGCACCTGTAAAACCTGCGACAGCATCAAAGGCAGAGAAAAAAGCAGAATGTTTCTGAAAAGCGAACCTTCCGTAAATCTCTTGACGTCTTTCGTATTCAATTTTTCCGTTGCGACGGTATCAGTCATTCGTTCACCTTAGCCGAAAGAAAAAAATTCCGTTCGACCACGCAAGTATACCATTTTGAAATGAAAAAATAAAGCGTTTTAAAGCCCGTTATAATATTTCACAACTTTATTTCATTGCGTAAGATATAAAATAACGGGGCGTTTAACGCCCCGTTAAAAAATTTACGGTTAATTATTCGGTTTTACCCGCCGCTTGGTCTTTGAGTTTCTGTTTGTACGCTTCGAGGTCGGCTTCCGCTTTCTTTATGTCTTCGCTGTGTGCCTCTTCGAACTTATCAAAGTAATTGTTCTTCGCGTTGTTGACTTTCATCTCGATATTCGCCGCTTCGGCGTTTAACTTATTCTTTACTTCTTCGGAAGTAAGCAGTTTGTCTTTTGCCTCTCCGAGTTTGTCTTCCCACCCCTTCGCGGTCGCTATTGCCTGAGTCCATGCGTCGTCGGCTTGCTTGCCTATATCCTCTATTCTACCTAAGAGTGCGTCGTAGTCTGCTTCGCTCGCCTGCAATCTCGCTTCGGCTGCAACCTTTTCTTCGCCGTCGATATTTACGGTAAATACTATTTTCCTCTCTTTCAGAACTTCCGCTTTCTTATCTCTGAGTTCGGCGAGAAGTTTCTGATAAGCGGAATCGGGAGAAACGAGCGTATTATAACGAGCGTCTTCCATAGCCTGCACCGCCTTGCTGTATGTGTTCAGTGCTTCGTTGTAAAGCCCCAAAGCGGCGGTATAAATAACACCCATGCCCTCGATTACTTTCGCGGTTTCTTCTCTGTTTACGATAGCGATTTGGTACGCTTTCGCCTTAAAGTACGCGTCTTTGAGTTCCTCGGTAGCAAGGTCGACCGTCTCTAACCTGTCGAGTTTTATCATTGCGATAAGTTGCTCTTCGTTTTTACCTTCGAGGTCCGCTTCGGTACGTTCGGGGTTTTTAAGGGCAATCTTTTTAAGTTCTTCGATAGTCAACGCGTCGATTTTCGCAACCGTGGCGTTAATGCCGTTGTCTTTTACGAATTTATTGACTTTCTTCTCTACCTTACCGTATAAATCTTTTACGTAAGAGGTATCGCCCGAAATAGAAATATTTATTTCGTTATCGTTTGCGGTCGCACTGCCTTTAACGATATAACCCGTTTCGGTAGCGATAGAAACTACGGCTTCGGCGGCTTCTTCGGCGGTTTTACCCTTAAAGGAAGCCTCGCCGGCTAAGATTACCTCGCCGTCGTCGTTCAAAGCGGTAGCCGAAACGACTTTGTTGTCTTTGTCGAGGATAAATTCGACTTTGGGGTTGATTTCGACCGTCATTCTCGACGCTTCGGGGTTGTTGTTTTTACAACCGCTGAGCGAGCAAACCGCAAAGACGGACGATAATGCCAACATTAAAGCAACAATTCTTCTTTTCATTTTCAATTTCACTCCTGATTTCTGATTTCAACTCTTCCGAGTTTACTGTATTATAGCAAAACGCAAGGAACGTTTCAAGCGTTTTTGAAAAAAAAAATTTGAAAATTCAGAGAAAATGAACACTTTTTGCAGAATTGTTCAATAATCATAAACCGACTATTTTTTATTTACAACGTTCATTTCGGTTACGATAACCGTGTCTCTGTGTAAACTTTTAAAAATCGAACCGAGCGAGGTCGCCCCTATATAGTCCTTGCCGAATATATCGAACATATTCCCGCAAAGCGAAAATTCGGGCAGTCTGCCGACAATCTTGCCGCCTTTATATAAAAACGCGACCTGTACGGGCAAACTAATATTGCCGTCGGGAGTCATATCCCCGCCCGAAGTAAGGTCGAGATAAACGGTCTCGTCCTCTCCTACCAACTCTTCGAGAGTGTCCGCCGTCCTTTCAATATCGAACCCTATCGCAGAAATAGAGGGAGCCCCCGCATACTCGGCAGCCGCGGTACCGCTGTTTTCCACTCCGTATTTATCCGCCGAATATTTCGTCGTCGCAAGCCCTTTCATTACGCCGTTTTTGATAAGATACGCCTTGTAGTCTTCGTTCACTACGCCCTCGGCGTCGTAGAAAGGAGTTAAAAGAGCCTTTTCGGGCGTTCGGTCGCACATTGCCGAAAGTTTTTCGCTGAATACCTTAGTTCCCAACTTACCGTTCAAAAGCGAGGCGTTATTGCAATATACGTCGGCGACAAAATGTTGCAGAATATAAGTCATAACTTCCACACCCACTATAACCTTGACTTTATCGCCTTTAACGTGGGGCAAAACGTTTAAAAAACAGTCAAGTTTGAGTTTTACGTCCTTGAAAAAATCCTCGCCTATAAGGCTGTCCCCGCTTACCGCAACGCTTCCGTCCATAATGTTCGCCGACTTCTTATCCTTGAAGATAACGGCGAAATCGCAGGAATTGCCCGCATATTTAAGGTGTCTGTTTCCGTCCGAATACTCCGTTTCGAGGTCGTTTAAATACGCCTTGCCGTTTATGATAAACGACGGATTTTCGTCGGCGATTCTCTTCGCCGCTTCCGATACGAAAGGCAGAAAATCTTTGTCGTTCACTATGTGTTTTCTCGCGTTAATCGACTTATCGAGGGGTTTTTCGGGTTTGTCGGGGTAAGGAATACCTCTTAAAAGATTGTCTTTCGCCTCTTTTTCGAGAGCCTCGAAATCGGCGTCGCCCATTTTGCCCGCTATCCCTATAAAGCCGTTATCGTAAGCCCTTACGGTTGCGGTCGAAACGTTTTTTATACGCAGAGAGTCCGCTACTCCGTTCGTCACGTTCACGCAGACCTCTTTCGACTTTTTCGTCAATTTCTCTATTCTCATATTATTGAACCCCCATTTCTTTAACTCTCATATACGGACCGCCAAGACCTACGGGAAGCGGATATTGTTCCATTTTTCCGCAACCGCCCGTCACGAAACAGAGAATTTCATATTCTTTACTGAGTCCGTCCACAAGCGACAGAGTCTTGAACACGTCGCCCGTAATTACCGCGATTTTTACGGGGTCGCCGATTTTGCCGTCCACTATTTCGTAGCATATCGTCGGCGCGATAGTGAACGTACTCATACCCGAGCCGTGGCTCACGTCCTTGATAAAATAGCCGTGTTTTATTCCTTTTACGAGTTCGTCGAAAGTGGACGAACCGCTTTTAACGTGAGTAGTCGTCATTCTGACTATCGGCTCGAAGTCGCAGTCAACCGCCCTCGCGTTGCCCGTGGGCTTTTCGCCGAGTTCCACCGCAGTGGAAACGCTGTGAAGTCTGCCCGTTAAAACGCCGTCTTTAATGAGGTAAGTCTCCGAACATTTGGTTCCTTCGTCGTCGTAAGGCGTGTAGCCCGAGCCGAAAACGCCGCCCTCGTCGACTATCGACAGAATATCGCTCCCGACCTTTTTACCGATAGCCCATTCTTTTTTCATAGTCTCGTCGCCGAGCATAAAATCGGCTTCGCTCTTGTGTCCGAACGACTCGTGAGCGAATACGCCCGTCACTATCGGCGATAAAATCACGGGATATACGCCCGCTTTTTCGAGCGGCTTTGCGTGAAGAAGGAAGTTTTCGCTTTCCTCTAAAAAGTCTTTGACCTTTTCGGGGGTTATGACAAGGTCTTTGAAAAAGGTTTTGCAATCGGCGAAATTGTGCCTGAAATTGTTGTCTTTATCGGCGAACTGAACGATAAACGAATAGCCGCTCGTCTGATAATCGTACTCTATATCCGCACCCTTAGACGACATGAAATTAAAACGCGAATACCTGTCGATATAAATTCCCGTCACCACGCTCACGTAGTCGCCCTTAATCACAGGCAAAACGTCGGATATGAGTTTCGCCTTGTCCGATAAAGGAATTTTATCCACGCAATCGTCCGCAAAGACGATTTTTTTATCCTTATTTACCTCAAACGCCCTAACGACGGGGTTTTCGGAAATTTTCGAATTAGGTTTCGCGAACGCATAAAGGGAATCGAGTTCGTTCTGCAAATCGCTCACGCTTGTCGTCGAGGAATAATACCACATATTGCCGTCGAACACCCTTATAAACGCTCTCGTCACGTCGAGTTCGTTCATTTCTTTAACGTCGCCGTTGAGGTAAGTTATTTTCGTCGTAAATCGGCGTTCCACCCTTACGTCGGCGTACAAATCGTCTCTGAATTTCAAATCTTTCATAACGATCTCCTTTATTGTATTTCAGAAATATTCTAACATAAAATTGCCGAAAAATCAAGGCGAAACAATGTATTTTTACTTATATCGACTATAAAAAAGTCTTATTCAGGCGATTTTTACGAGGTCGGAACAAAGCGAACGCTTAGTATACTCCGAACCGAGCAAAGTAGTACGCTTACTGCGGGAATAGTCGTTCAATGCTATTTTCGCGAGGTCGAAACCCGACTCCAAAGCGTTGTACAAATGTCTTTTCGCCCGCATAAGGTCGGGTTTAACGTAAATGCCCTTTTCATAGCAAAGTCCGAGGTAGTATTCGGCTTCGGCGCAACCGAGTTTCGCGCCCTTCTCCCAAGTTTTGAACGCCTTTTTCTCGTTGCGTTTTATGCCGTAACCGTAGTAATAATTTCGGGCTAAAAGGAGCATTGCTTTAAGGTTGTTTTTTGCCGCCGCCTTTTTGATAAGCGAATTGCCTTTACGCAGATTTATTTCGCCCGCAAGCCCGTTAATCGTCATATAGCCGTACATATAGGTAGCGGCGGCGTGACCTTTTTTCGCCGCTTCTCTGTACCAACTCTCCGCCAAGGCGAGATTTTTCTGTTCGCCGTAGCCGTAAAAATACTTCTCGCCGAGTAAAAACTGATTTTCCGTTCCGCCGCAAATAGCGGTCTTTAACATAATTCTGCTCACTGCCATAATGTCCTCCGTAGTTAGCCACAGGTGATTGCGTTCGAACTCGGTCTTGCCTTGTGTTTTTGACTAATACGTCGTTGCGTTCGCGTGTTATACATACAGTATTAACACGCTCACGTGCCTTGTCTTAGCCTAAAAACGCAAAGCAAGACTTGTTTACAACCAAAACGTCGATATTTTCGATGATTTTTGGTAAAGGCGAACGCAGACGTACTTGACGTACTTCAAGCGAGAATTTGACAAAAAGCATGAAAATTGCGGCGTTTTGGCGGGTTCTAACGCAATCACCTGTGGCTAGCCAATAATGATTTGAACTAACCAAGTTTTATGGCTCTATTATAAGGCGGTAACTACGACATACGCCTGTCGTAGTTAAAAACAATTTTTAAATTTTTTTCGGAGAAATTCGCCTCGCTTCCTCCTTCGGGGGAAGTGGCAAAATAGAGCGTAAGCGAGATTTTGACG
>CALGVF010000091.1 GCA_937920115.1 uncultured Clostridia bacterium | reverse complement strand
CGACGTCACTCTCCCCGACTGGCTCAGAGCCTTGCCGCCCGACAGCAGAGTCGTTTCGGAAATTATCGCCGCCGTTAAAGAGGCTTCGGGCAAACTTCAAAAAATGAAAGACGGCAAAAATCTTGAAAACGCCGTCCTTGCGGTAGACAAAATAATACCCGTCGATTTCAAAGCCGACGCGGGCGAAGGTAAACTATATCTCGGCCTAGAAGCCGATAAAAGCCTGTTTTACGAGGTCATCAGCGAGACTTGCGGCGAGACTATCGACGGCGAATATAAACTTATGAGTTTCGTCCGCGACCTGTCGAAAGCGAAATGGGAATACGACAGAATACGCTCGGGTCTCGAAGACGCGGACGAGAAAGGTTACGGAATAGTTCTGCCGTCCGAAAAGGAAGTTTCGATAGGCGAACCCGAACTCATAAAGCAAGGCAACAGGTACAACGTTAAAATCAAAGCCGAAACGGAAAGTTTACACGTTGTAAAAGTAGGCGTAAAAGCGACCGTCAACCCCATTTCGGGTACTAAAAAGCAATGCGAGGACTTTATCGACTTCATTTCGGGCGAAACGAAAGAAGGTCGGGTCTCGGAAGTAAAAGTATTCGGGAGACCGCTCGGCGAACTCGTATTAGACGAAATAAATATGAAATCGGGAGCGATGCCCGAAGAAACGAGACTCAAACTTAAAAAAGCCGTCACCAAAATGGTCAACGACAACAAATATAAGGTTTTGTATTTCGTTTACTGAAATAAAAGAAATACTGATAATTCGTAGCCGCCCCGCTCGCATTTTGCGAGCGGGGCGGCTTAAAACTTTTCAATTAAAAATCGGCGTATAGAACGATAAAACATGCGTTTATCAACCTATACGCCGACTTTTATATTTTAATCTCTTATTATTTTTCGAGTAAGGTGTTCAGATAGTAAACGGGTAACGCCGACCAACCGTGACACATGCTCCCCGCTCCGCCGAAATCTTCCCAACCGAGTTCCGTTTCCCAAAACGTGGTCGCTCCCTTTTCAAGCATTTTGCCGTATTTCACCTTTATATCGCCAAGCACGAAATCTTTATACGCCTTATCGATTTTCAGAAGTGCGTCGTAGAAAAAGCCGTTCATAGACAGACTTATTTTAATAAGTCCGTCGCCCGCCGCAGTCGCTTTCGCCGTCTCTTTCAGCAGATTTTCGTCCGCGACACCCGCGAGTATCGCCATCGAATTGCCGAGTTGCGAATATTTCGCCTCCCCGAGCGTACACAGTTTGAAGGACTTTTTCTCCGCGTTGTAAAAGGTTTTCATAATACTTTCCGCGGTTTTTTCAATGTTTATCCTTTCGCCCGTAATCTTTTCGTAATACCCGCACGCGACGATATAAAAACAATTCAGTATTAAATCGTACTTTTTCTCGCAATAATCGTCTTTTTTACGAGACAAATCGCCTTCGTTGTGACTGCCGTCCGTCCATTCGTAGAAGTTCCAATACGGGTACTCGAAATCGGCAATAAGCCCGTCGTCCTCCATTCTCTCCGAAAAAGTTTTCATTATAGTCCGAACTGTATTTTCGACCTCTATCAACACGGAATAGTCTCTCGTATGCTCTATATATTCCCAAACCTGCATAACGTAAGCGAGCGAGAAAAACGGAATCGGGTAATCGTTACCCGCAGGGAAGCACAGGCTTAAAAGCCCGTCTTTTCTGAGTCCTTTACTTATCAGAACGAGGTTCGACCTCTGATATTCCGTACCCTTGAACGCGTAATATCCGCACAACATCTGATTGCGACTGTCTAAAACGTACAACGCCTGTTCCCTCCAAGGGCAGTCCTCGTAATGCTCGTGCATACAGCATTTAAGCGTATAAATGCAAGTATCGTAGATTTTTTGCAATAAATCGTCTTCAAATTTTCTTTTTACGGTAATCAACGGGTATTCGACGGGGCGAACGCCTATATACTCGATTTCAATCGGACTTTCGGTCTCTACGAAAAGGTACCTGCCCGCTATTCTTCTGAACGTGTTGATATAGGAATTTTCGCCGACCGCGGCGGTATACTCGAAACTGAAATCTCGACCGCCGAGAGCCGCCACGACCTTGTCGTCCGTCAAGTGTTCGGCGTAAGAAATTTTGATTTTCTGTTTTACCTCGCTTTTAAACTGCAAATCGGCGAAACCGACGGCTTCTCTGCCCAAATCGACGAGATAGCCGCCGTCCGAAACTTTGACCGAAGTTTTAACCCTGCGTTTCAGTCTGCATTGCTCTTGTTTTCTCGGATATGCAACGCCTACGCCACACTCTTCGCTTTCGGAATACCCCCCGTCCGTCGCGGTGGCGTCGTAAGAAAACCCGAGACCCATTTGCGGACTCATTACTTTGCAATAGCCGTTTTTATAATGACGGTTTGTAGCGGAAAGAACGTTTTTATCGCTTTTCGCGAGGGTTTTTTCACCCTGAACGATATCGAAGAGCAAGAAAGCGTCGGCGTTTATATAAGTCTGACTGTTTTCGCCGTAATGCCACACGGTAATTTTTATTTCGTTTTTACGGTCTGTTTTGCAGAACTCGGCAATTTCGATTTTGTCGTAATTTCTATACTCGGGATAATCGGAACAAGAGGCGAACCCTGCAAGCGTACCGTTTATCCACACCGAATAATTGCTGTCGCAGGAAATACGCAAAAAGACCTTTTCATCATTGTCGGCGGTTTTGAAATCGCACTTAAAATCGACGTATAAGTCCTTAGCCTTTACGTCGCCCTTCCATATTTTCGTACCTATTAAAATGTTCTTCATAATGGATATTATAGCAGAGAAAACCGTTTTTTTCAATCTTTTTAAGACGTCGCCGTTTTTTATTTCTTCCAATCGTTGCGTTTAACGAAAAAATATTGTATAATTTTAGCGTTAAAACGTTACGTTACGATAATTCTACAAGGTGTATGAAAAAATTCAAGTTTAAAAACCCTGCCGTAAAATCTATCACGGTATCAATTATCTTCGGGCTTATAAACGCCCTCAACTGTTGGCTTTTCATCATTCCCAACGACTACGTTTCGTCGGGGGTGGAAGGCATTTCAATTATGATTCAACGAGTCACGAGAGACAATCTGAAACTCAATCTGAGTTATATACAACTCGCGATAAACATTCCGCTTTGTATATTCGCGTTTTTCCGCGTAAGCAAAACTTTCGCCGTAAACACCGCGATTTATTCGCTGTCGTACTCTGTATTCTACAAAGTATTCGAGACCTTAGGAATGGAACAATTCCGCTATTTCGCAGGTAACGTGGATACGATTTATCCCGTTGCGATTGCGGGAATTATCTCGGGTTTTGCCTACGGAATACTTTTCAGAGACAACAGTTCTTCGGGCGGCGTGGATATTATTTCAAAGTATGTGAACAAGAAAAATCCGAAGTTCAATTTCTTCTACGTTACGTTTACGATTAACGCGGCTATCGCAATTTTGTCCTATTTCGTCTTCGCGGAAAACGTAGACGGCGTACTCACGTACAGTTACAGACCCGTCTGCATGTGCGTTTTATGCGATTTCATAAGTAATTTTATAGGCGATAAAATAATCAGAGGCGGCGAGGCGGCATACAAGTTTTTTGTCGTTGCCGACGACGTACGCCCGATAGAAAAGGACATTGCGGAAAATCTCGTCCATACTTCCACGAGGTTCGATTGTTTCGGCTCATACACGAATACGGGCAAACAATCTCTTATGTGCCTTGTCACAAAAAACGAGATAGTTGAATTTGAAAATATTTTAAAAAGACACCCCGACTGTTTCGCATTCGTCGAACCCGTCAACAAGGTCATAGGTTATTTCGACAAATAAGCGAAAATTCTAAACAGGTTACAAACGCTCCTAAAATTCCGATTTATTTATCCCATTACTTAAAATAATTTCAACCTTTCGTCGGGTCAACTCGTCGAAGCAAAGCCTTTTTTTTCAGCAACTTTTCCTAATCATAAAAGAATAGTAAATTTGTATGCATTTATTTAGTTTATTTAGGAAAAGTTGCCGTCTGTTTTCGGCTTGCTTCTCCTCTTCCCAAAAATGCAAGCATTTTCGGGATCCCTTTTTCTCTTTTGAAATAATTTCGACCTTTCACAGTGTCAATGGTGAAACTTCGGTTAGCAACTCCAAAAGCAAACCTAAGCCCAAATGAATAAAAAAAACCGAATTGCCCCACTCTGTCGGTTTAATTCGCTTCGATTTTTCAAGTTTCAACCGGAATTGTAAGAAGCAAAACGATAACCGAACTCAATAATTATATCGACTTCATTTCGTTTTGCGACGGAATAGCGATTTGCTCGACTTCTTTATCCTTATATTATTGTCGGCAAATCGCGTCACCGTGACGCGGCGTATAAAAAATTTTTTTTTACATACAGAAATACGCCGCGTAAACGGTGAATCTCCGGTTAGCAACTCCAAAAGCAAACCTAAGCCCAAATGAATAAAAAAACCGAATTGCCCCATTCTGCCGTTTTAATTCGCTTCGATTTTTCAAGCATCAACCGGAATTGTAAGAAGCAAAACGATAACCGAACTCAATAATAATACCGACTTCATTTCGTTTTGCGACGGAATAGCGATTTGCTCGACCTCTTTATTTTTTATACTATTATCGGCAAATCGCGTCACCGTGACGCGGCGTATAAAAAATCGTTTTTTACATACAGAAATACGCCGCGTCAACGGTGAATCTCCGGTTAGCAGTTCCAAATCGGACATAGAATCAAAACAAAAAAAGACCGAGTGATAAACCTCAATTTCTCGGTTCAACTCGGTCCAATTTGGAGCTGCTAACCGGAATTGAACCGGTGACCTCGTCCTTACCAAGGACGCGCTCTACCGACTGAGCCATAGCAGCACTTTTTTCGTCTTTTCTCTCAACGCCATACTATTCTACCATATCCCTTTAAAAAAAACAACTTTTTTTCGCCCGTTTTTTCTCTTTTTTTTGTTTTTTATTTACTCCCCGCCCGTCGCCGCCGCTTAAACACCCGCAATTTTTTGTGTTTCTACTCTTATTATCCCCTATTTCCATTGACATATTATATCTTAAAGTGCTATAATGTAGTAAAATAACATTTGTTATTTATCAAAATTCAACGGAGAATTTATGCTTAAAATCGAAAACTTAACGGTAAGATACGGCGAAAAAGTAGCCGTAAACAATTTGTCTCTGCATATTTCCCAAGGCGAAATATACGGGTTTATCGGTCACAACGGCGCGGGCAAAACCACGACGATAAAAGCTGCGACGGGTATTCTCGCTTTCAACGAGGGCAATATTTTCATAAACGGAGTTTCCATAAAGGACGACCCCGTAACCTGCAAAAAGTCGCTCGCATACATACCCGATAACCCCGATTTGTACGAGTTTATGACGGGTATTCAGTATCTCGACTTCATTGCGGATATTTTCGGAATTTCCTCGGAAACGAGAGTCGAACGCATAAACAAGTACGCGGATATTTTCGAACTCAGAAACGACCTCGGCTCGGCGATTTCTTCCTATTCGCACGGAATGAAGCAGAAACTCGCCATTATTTCCGCTCTTATCCACAATCCGAAACTCATAATCATGGATGAACCGTTCGTCGGACTCGACCCCAAAGCCTCGCATTTTTTAAAGCAAATTATGCGTGAGCATTGCGATAACGGCGGAGCGATTTTCTTCTCTACCCACGTTCTCGACACCGCCGAAAAACTCTGTGACAAGGTCGCGATTATCAAAGGCGGTCAACTAATTAAAACGGGAACTATGGAAGAAGTCAAAGGCGACGAGTCGCTCGAAAGCGTATTCCTCGAACTCGAAGGCGAAAAAACGGGCGATACCGTCGGAAAATTTCAGACCGCCGAAAAAAATCAGACAAATCAAACTACGGACGGAACGGAAAGCAAATGAAAAAGAACTTAGTTTTTATATTGCTTAAAAAGCAACTTTACGAAATAAACCGCTCGCTTTTCGTAGACCAGAAAACGAACAAGCGGCGTTCCACGGGCATGATAATATTCTTCGTGGCGATGATGGCGGTCATACCGATTTTCTTTGCGGCGTTGTTCCTCGCTCTCGCCCTCATTATTTGCGAACCGTTCGCGGTCGCGGGGCTCGGTTGGTTTTACTTCACCATAATGAGCGGAGCGGCTATCCTGTTAGGCGTATTCGGAAGCGTGTTCAACACCTACGCCTCCACGTACCTCGCGAAGGACAACGACTTGCTCCTATCATTACCCATACCCGTAAAAGACGTGCTTATAGCGAGACTTCTCGGCGTTTTGGCAATGAGTTTTTACTACTCCGCCCCCGCGACGATTACTTCCGCCATTGTATATATGGTACTCGGTTCGCCGTCGGCTCTCGGAGTTATAGGAAGCCTGTTGCTCGTCCCGCTCGTCACGCTTATAGTGTTCATGTTGTCCTGCGGACTCGGGTATATCGTAGCGAAATTGTCTCAGAAACTCAAAAACAAAGGGTTTCTGTCCGCGATTATCATGCTCGCGTTTTTCGGGTTGTATTACCTGTTTTATTTTAAGGCGAACGAGGTTATTCGGCAGATAGTCGAGAACGGCGAGGCGGTTGCTTCGGGCGTAAAAGTCTACGCTTACCCGTTTTACGCAATGGGAAAAGTCGGCGAAGGCAACCCGATAGCAATCGTATGCTTTACCGCGGCGATTTTAGTACTTCTCGGACTCGTATGGCGGTTATT
>CALGVF010000090.1 GCA_937920115.1 uncultured Clostridia bacterium | reverse complement strand
GTATGGCAAATTGTGAAGTGGAAACGATAAATTATGCGGACTTGGGTCTCGATGCCGATACCGCAATTTCGGTATGGAAAACGTACAGAGACGATAACCCGCTTTACTATTGGCTTTCGACTTCGTTGAGATATACTGTTACAGATATTACGATATTAGTTGATCCTGACTATTCGGACGGTGCGGTAAGGGCGAAAGCAAATCAAAAGGTATACGATTCGGTTAAATCTTATGCGGCTCGTCTCGGTGCCGACGACGGAATATACAGAAAAACGCTTGCGTATCACGACTATATTATAGAAGCGGTCGATTACGCCTACGACTCGAATAATAACCCGCAGTCGGCAGGTTGGGCTCATAGCGTAATAGGCGTATTCGACGAAAAAGGTTCGGTTTGCGAGGGGTACGCTAAGACTTTTCAGTTGCTTTTGAATTATTCGGGCGTTGAAAACGTGTTTGTAACGGGAACTTCGAGCGGCGAGGCTCACGCGTGGAACCTCGTTAAACTTGACGACGGAGAGTGGTATTGGTACGACCTGACTTATGACGACAGTCCGCGTTATAAATGGGGTATTTCGTACAATTATTTCTGCGTAACGGACGAAAACTTTACTAAAAATCACACCTTACATACGACAAGCGGAGTAGGCGGCGAATATTTATACGATTTGCCTGTTCGTTCTGATAGCGAATTTTCAAGCGACGGACAAATAATATTAAACGACGAATTTACCGTCGATAACGCCACGTTTGCGGTTGTCGGATATAACGCGTTAGAAATACGTTCCATAGGCGGAGCGAAAAACGTGGCGATCCCCGAAACGGTTGATTACGGTGGGGATATTTATACTGTTATTTCTGTTGGGGTGCATTCATATGCGTCATACGGTCAAGTTGCGGTTAATGGAGTACAAACTATATTTATTCCTAAGACGGTAAAATTCATTTGGGGTGGAGCGTTTGTGACATCTACATTGGAAGAAATAAACGTGGATGAAGATAATGAAAATTTTATATCAGTAGATGGTGTTCTCTATACAAAATCGTTGTACACTTTAATTTCTTATCCGGCATCTAATAAAAGAACAGAATATGTAATTTCTAATGATACCAAAATGATTGCTGAGCGTGCTTTTTTGTTAAAATGTCGAAAGCTTGAAAAATTAACAATTGGAGCAAATGTTGGAGTTATAGGTATAGCGAACTGGGGCGAGGGGTTTGCCGATTCTGACGAAGATGTGACAGGTGGAAATATTGTAGCGGATGAAATACAGCATATTGTTAATTGTCTTGTTGGGGATAGAAAAATTATAATTGATGAAAAAAACAAAAACTATTCATGTGATGGTTATGCGATTTATAATTGTGCGAAGACCTACATAATATGTTTTATTAACTGTAATATTGTTGAATATGAAATACCTGCAACTTTGGAGTCTTTTGGGGTTTCATTTGATTTTAAACAATTAAAATGCTTAAAAAAATATACTGTTGAAAGAGGAAATAAGATCTTCTCGGCAGTAGATGGTGTATTATATAATGAGGACAAAACTGAAATTATTGCTGTTCCACCTGCAATAGAGGGAGAAATAACTATTCCCGATACAATAACCGAAATATATGAATACAAGGAATTGCAATATGGGTCGGTAACAAGATATATAAGCGTTGGTTTCAGAGACTGTAAAAATCTTACCGCAATCAATTTGCCAAAAGATTTAAAAATCATTGGAAGTAGTGCATTCAAAGGTTGTAGTGGGCTTGTAAGTATAATAATTCCTGAAAGCGTAAAGAGTATAGGAGCAATGGCATTTTCGGGGTGTAGCGGGCTTTTAAGCGTGGAGATTCCTGATGGCGTTGAAAATATTGAAGATTCGGTGTTCTCGTATTGTAGTTCGCTCACAAGTGTAACTATACCGAGTAGCGTAACAACTATTAGCGGTAGTGCGTTTTATAAATGTATCGGACTTACAAATCTGACCATTCCAAACAGCGTAAAAAGTATAGGTTCAATGGCATTTTCACAATGCAATGGACTAGTGGATATTGTCATACCAAATAGCGTAACAAGTTTAGAGAGTTATGTGTTTTCTGATTGTATTAACCTTGAAAGCGTTACAATAGGGAATGGAGTGAAAATAATTAAAGGCGTAGCGTTCGGTGGTTGTTCTAAATTGAAAAACGTAATATTGGGGAATAGCGTAACGGATATTGAGGATCAGGTTTTTATTGATTGTGTGAGCCTTGCGGAAATCACAATACCTGACAGTGTAACTAGTATAATGAGTGAAGCCTTCAAAGGATGCAAAGGACTTAAAAGTATAACAATAGGAAGAGGTATATCGAGTATAGGAAATTATTGGTTTTCAGGTTGTACGGGGCTTGAGAATATAGTGATACCTGACACTGTGACGGCGATAGGCAACGGAGCTTTTTCAATGTGTAGTGGACTTGTAAGTATAGTAATACCCGATAGCGTGACGCGTATATGTGTCGGTGCTTTCAGGGGATGTGCTTCTTTGAAAAAAATATCGATTTCTAAAAACGTAACAATCATTGATTGGGTAGCCTTTGAGGGGTGTAATAATCTTACAGATATTGAATTCGGCGGGACAATGGAACAATGGAATTCAATTTCGTTATCTTCGGGGTGGAATTCTAACTCCTGCGATTGTACTGTCCATTGCATCGACGGGGATATTTAAAAGGCTTAAAGCAGTCGTTACGTATTTACAACTCGCTGTTATAAAGCGGGCTATAAGTCGATTATTCGCGTTTTTAACGGTTGATTGCTTATTGTTGAATATATTGAATACGTTAAAAGCCGCGGCAAAAGTTTTCGCTTTTGCCGCGGCTTTTTAAGTTGTTTTTTAAAACGTTTTATTAGTAATATTTTCTTGCTTTCCCCTTTGGGGAGAGTGCCGCGGAGCGGCGAGAGAGGTGTTGCTTTATCGAAAATGTTGCGAGTATTTCCGTGGTTTACGTTAAAGACCTCTATGGTCTTGACTTCCATTTCATTCCGTCAAGCCACTCTCCCCACGGAGCGTGCCCCTTTTGTCGCTTTGCGACATTTTCCCCGTTTCATCGGGAAAGGTTGCTTTATGCAGGGTAGGCTTAAAAATTTCCCGTTCGTTCTATCGGGAAAGTTTGCCTTACGCAGGGTAGGCGTTTCAATTTGTCTTAAATCTGAAAGGTTCAGTCCTCTTTCGGGGACTTCTTCGCTTTGCCGTCGAAAAGTAGTTTTATCGCTTGGTATACGTGCTTTACGGGGATAATCTCCGCTTTATTTGCGAACTTTTCTACCGAATGATAATTCTTGTACGGTATGATTATCTTCTTGAAGCCGAGTTTTATCGCGTTATCGACTCGCTTGTCCGCTTGCGTAACCGCTCGGACTTCGCCCGTCAATCCTATTTCGCCGAACGCGCATACTTCGCCCGATATCGGCTCGTTTTTGTATGAACTCGCAAGAGCCAACGCTACCGCAAGGTCGCTCGCAGGTTCGGTGAGTTTTATTCCGCCCATTACCGTGACGTATACGTCCTGCGTGTAAAAGGGTATGTACGCCCGCTTTTCGAGTACCGCCAAAATGAGCGAGGTGCGGTTGTAGTCTAAGCCGAGCGGCATTCTTCGGGGCATTCCGAACACCGTTTTCGATAACAGCGTCTGAATTTCCACAGGCATACAACGGTTGCCCGATACCGACGGCGTTACTATGCTTCCCGCTTCCTTGCCCCTCTCTTCCGAAACGAAAATTCCGTTGTAGTCCTTTACGCCTTTTATTCCTTCCGACGTCATTTCGAATACGCCCACTTCCTGAGCCGACCCGAAACGGTTTTTGACCGCTCGGAGCAGTTTATAATTGTCCTGCGGTTGCCCCTCGAAGTATAACACCGTGTCCATAATGTGTTCCAAAACCTTAGGCCCCGCAATCGCTCCTTCTTTCGTGACGTGTCCTACGATAAATACCGTCGTATTCGTCGATTTCGCAAACCGCATAAGTCTCGAAGCACATTCCTTGACCTGTCCGACCGAACCCGACGAGCCGCTCAGTTCCTCGGTGTATACCGCCTGAATGGAGTCCACGATCAAAAAGTCGTAACTCTCGGCTTCGGCTAAAATATTGTCGAGACAGGTCTCGTTCATTATCATAAGCGAGTCGGTTTTTACGTTCAGTCTCGTGCAACGCATTTTGACCTGAGCCTGACTTTCTTCCGCCGAAGCGTAGAGCACCTTGTATTTTTCAGATAACGTACAGGCGACTTGCGTCATAATCGTCGATTTTCCTATTCCCGGGTCGCCGCCTATGAGTACGAGCGAGGAGGGGACTATGCCTCCGCCCAATACCGTGTCGAGTTCGTCTATTCCCGAACTTACTCTGACGAGTTTTTCGTGTTCTATATCCGAAAGCCTGAGGGGCTTTTGATAGGTCGGTCTCTTTTCCGATTTGACTACCGCTATCGTCTCTTCGATTTCTTCGTTTATCGTGCCGAATTTTCCGCAGGTCGGGCATCTGCCGAGCCATACGGGCGAAACCGCTCCGCATTCCTGACATACGTATTTCGTGTTTGTTTTACTCTTCGCCATAATCTTCTTTCCTCGTAAGGCAATACGCCGAAACGGCGATTCCCTCTTCTCTTCCTACTATTCCTATTCCTTCGAGCGTGGTGCAGGTTATGCCCACTTTTTCAACGTCGAGTTCTAACGCTTTCGCTAAATTTTCTCTGATTTTATCGACGTACTTTGCGAGTTTCGGTTTTTGCGCTTGAACGACCGCAGTCACGTTAATCAACTTATAGCCCCGCTTTTTGAGTAAATCGACGACGTTTTCAAGCAGTAACATACTCGATATGCCCTCGTATTTCGGGTCGGTGTCGGGGAAGTGTCTTCCGATGTCTCCGAGACTTGCGGAAGAGAGCATCGCGTCCATAATTGCGTGGGTCAACACGTCCGCGTCGCTGTGTCCGAGCAGCCCTTTGTCGTGCGGAATTTCCACGCCGCCTAATATGAGTTTGCGGTTCGGTACCAAAAGATGCAGGTCGAACCCGACTCCGCAGGTAATTCCGTTTCCGACCGAAAAATCTTCGGCGTAGGTGAGTTTCTTGTTTTTAATATCGCCCTCGACCGTTCGGCATTTTCCTATATATTTTGAATAAACGCCCGAATCGTCGGTAAATTCGTCCGTTTCGGTAATCATAGAGTACGCCTTTTTAATCTGCGAGGTTATAAAGCCTTGCGGGGTCTGAACGGCGTATACGTTTTTACGGGTAGACGACAGGATATATTCGCCCTCTTCGTCCTCGGAGGTCAGGCATATCGTGTCGACGGGTTTTACGACCGTTATCGCCGAGCCGTACTTTTTCGCCGTCTCTACGCAGTCCGCGATAATACGCTTCGAGACGAACGGTCTCGCCCCGTCGTGAATTAAAACGACGTCGCCATATGCCTCGTCAAGCCCCTTTTTAACCGACTCCGTTCTCGTCGCTCCTCCGAGAGTAAAACGGGCGTTAATCGACCTATACAGGCACTTTTGCTTGAATATTTCCATATCTTTCGCCGAACATACGACGATTATTTCGTCGATTTTATCCGACTCGGAGAAAGTCGTTAAAACCTTTTCAAACGGCGTAATGCCGCCCGAGTCCTTTAAAAGTTTATTGTAGCCGAAGCCTGCCCGTTCGCCACTTCCGCCGCAAAGTATAATCGCTGTTGTCATATATCCTCCTCTGAAACCCTGTATTCTTCGCCTGTATAACCGCTATATCATTATATAATATTGTTGATAACTTGTGGAAAAGTACGCCGACGAAAAAAGTAAAAAAACGAAAAACCGTCAGTTTAAAATCTCGTAAAGGGTAGCGGCTTCGTCTTTTCTGACCGTTTCTTTAAGATTAAGCACTTTGAACTTCAACGTTCCCTCGCCGAAAGCGATTTCCACCTCGTCGCCGACTTTGAGTGAGTAGGAGGGTTTGACGGACTTGCCGTTTACGGAAACTCTGCCGCCCGAACACGCTTCGTTCGCCACGCTTCTGCGTTTTAAAATTCTCGAAACCTTTAAAAATTTGTCTATTCTCATAAAATCACCTGTAAAAAATAGTCGAAAAATAAAATTTTCTCATAATTTTCATTTTTTTCGTTCAAAACCCTTGACAAGATTGACCTTTGAAACTATAATAATATAATGCTATAATTTCCATAATAGCGTCTTTCTACGCCTTTTTCGGGAAAAATCGTCTGATTTTGCTCCGATAAGTCGCACCGAAAAGAGCGTCGCCGTCGGGTTTTTCGGCATTTTTCGCCGCGACTAACGCCGTACGAATGCTATTATACACCATTTCGGAAATTAAATCAAGGTGTTTTTACAAAAAAATAAACCAAAGGAGTGTATTTAATGACACGCAATTTACCGTTAGTTAAATTCGGAAACGTCGAGAGAAGAACTTTCTCCAAGATAAAAGAAGTGCAGCCGATGCCTTATCTTATCGAGATTCAGAGAGATTCTTACAGAAGTTTTATCGAAGAGGGTATAAGCGAGGTATTCGAGGACTTTTCCCCGATCACCGACTATTCCGACCGTTTCGAACTTTATTTCCTCGACCATTCTCTTTCCGATAAACCCAAATACGACGAAAAGGAATGTCGCGACAGAGACGCAACCTACGCCGTACCCCTCAAAGTAAAGGTAAGGCTTGTAAACAAGGTTACGGGCGAAGTTCTCGATCAGGACGTGTTCATGGGCGAACTTCCCAAAATGACGGCGAACGGTTCGTTCATTATCAACGGCGCGGAAAGGGTAATCGTATCCCAACTCGTTCGTTCCCCGGGCGTATACAACGGTTTTGAATTTTCCAAGACGGGCAGAAAAATGTTCGGAACCACCATTATCCCGAACAGGGGAGCGTGGATAGAATTCGAGCAGGACGCGGACAACACTCTTTGGGTTAAAGTAGACAGAACGCGTAAACTCACCGCCACCGTGCTTCTTAGAGCCCTCGGTTTCGGAACGGACGAGAGCATAAAGGCGATTTTCGAGGACGACCCTATGATTGCGGCTACCATGGAAAAGGACGTCGCGAAATCGGAAGGCGAGGGTCTTTTCGAGTTGTACAGAAGACTTCGCCCCGGCGAAGTTCCCACCGAAGAAGCGGTACGTCAGCACCTTAAAAACCTCTTCTTCGACCCGAGAAGATACGACTGCGCGAGAGTCGGCAGATACAAATTCAACAAGAGACTTAACATGGGCGTAAGACTTCCCGGTCTTACCGCTTACGAAGATATAGTAAACGAGGACGGCGAACTTCTCGTAAAGAAAGGGGACGTAATCACGCCCGAGCAGGCGAAACTCGTTCAGAACAGCGGCATAAACGTAGTTTACGTTTTAACCGACGACGGCAATAAGCACAAGATTATCGCTAACAACGCGGTAGACTTCGAGGCTGTCGCGGGCGTTTCGCCGAGACCGTTCGGACTTATCGAAAATATCTACTATCCGAACTTCGTATTCGCGAAAGAACTCGCGGATGCGGTTAAAGACGATACCGTCGAAAACGTTGCGGAGAGATATATCGACAGAATCAACCCGCTTTTCTACGTCGAAGAGACCAAGGTAAGCGAAGAGGAAATGAAGCCCGAAGAGAAGAAGAACGCGGAGAAGAGAAGAGAACTCCGCAGAAGATTCGTATTCGCGTGCAGAGCCTTCTTCGATATTCTGGAAAACGGCGTTCCCGAAAAACTCACGAGCGAGCAGAAGAAGAATATCAAGCCGCTCATCGACAAACTCAACCATAAGCATATAACGACCGACGATATCATCGCGGCTATTTCGTTGAACCTCGATTTAAACTACGGCATCGGTTCGGTTGACAACATCGACCACCTCGGCAACCGTAGAGTAAGGTCGGTAGGCGAACTTTTGCAAAATCAGTTCAGAATAGGTATCAACAGACTCGAAAGAGTAATAAAAGAGAGAATGTCCACGCAGGACCCGAAAGACATTACCCCGAGCGGACTCGTAAACGTAAGACCCGTTTCGAGCGCGATTAAGGAATTCTTCGGTTCTTCGCAACTTTCTCAGTTCATGGATCAGACCAACCCGATAGCGGAACTCACTCACAAGAGAAAACTCTCCGCGTTGGGACCGGGCGGACTTAACAGAGAAAGAGCGACGTTCGAAGTCCGTGACGTACACTATACGCACTACGGCAGAATGTGCCCGATAGAGACTCCCGAAGGACAGAACATAGGTCTTATCACCTCTTTGTCGGCTTACGCTAAAGTAAACGAGTACGGCTTTATCGAGTCGGCTTACAGAAAAATAGACAAGGCTACGGGCAAGGCTACCGACCACGTAGATTACCTTACCGCGGACGAAGAAGACGCTTTCATAGTCGCTCAGGCTAACGAACCGCTCGACGAAGAAGGACGCTTTGTAAACGCTCGTGTGGCGTGCAGAAGAAGAGACGAAATAACCGAACTTCCGAGAGAAGAAATCGATTATATGGACGTTTCGCCCAAGCAACTCGTCTCGGTCGCTACCGCTCTTATTCCCTTCCTTGAAAACTGCGATACGAACCGTGCGTTGATGGGATCTAACATGCAGCGTCAGGCAGTTCCGCTTTTAAAACCCGAAACTCCTATCGTAGGAACGGGTATCGAGGCTAAAATCGCTTACGACTCGGGCGTTATGATTATCGCCGAGAAAGCGGGCGTAGTCAAAGCCGTTTCGGGCAGCGAAATAGTCGTAAACGAAAACGACGGAACTACGGGCGGCTTCGACAGAGTATACACGCTTAAAAAATTCCAACGTTCCAACCAAGGAACTTGTTTGAACCAAAAACCGATTGTTAAGGTCGGAGATATCGTCGAAAAGGGTACTATCCTTGCCGACGGTCCCGCGACCTGCGACGGCGAACTCGCTCTCGGCAGAAACATTCTCATCGGCTTCATGACGTGGGAAGGTTATAACTACGAGGACGCTATTCTCCTTTCGGAGAAACTCGTTCAGAACGATATATTCACTTCTATTCACATAGAAGAACACGAAATCGAGTGCAGAGAGACCAAACTCGGCAACGAAGAAATCACGAGAGATATTCCGAATATCGGCGACGACGCTTTGAAAGACCTCGACGAAGAGGGTATTATTCGTATCGGAGCGGAAGTTACGAGCGGCGATATTCTCGTAGGTAAAGTATCGCCCAAGGGCGAGACCGAACTCACTCCCGAAGAGAGACTTTTAAGGGCTATTTTCGGCGAGAAAGCGAGAGAAGTCAAAGATACTTCGCTCAGAGTTCCGCACGGCGAAGGCGGTATAGTCGTAGACGTCAAGAAGTTCACGAAAGCCAACAAGGACGAACTTTCCCCCGGCGTTACCGAACTTATAAGGGTATATATCGCTCAGAAGAGAAAGATATCCGTCGGCGATAAGATGGCGGGACGTTACGGAAACAAGGGCGTTATTTCGAGAATACTTCCCGAAGCGGATATGCCTTTCCTTGCGGACGGCACTCCCTTGCAGATAGTGTTGAACCCCCTCGGCGTTCCCTCCCGAATGAACATCGGACAGGTACTCGAAGTACACCTTTCGCTCGTATGTAAACAACTCGGTTGGAAGATCGCCACGCCCGTATTCGACGGAGCCTCCGAGAAGGAAATCAAAGAACTTCTCGAAGAAAATCACTTCGTCAACCCCTACGGCGAAGTAGACGGCAAGATTCAACTTTACGACGGCAGAACGGGCGAACCGTTCGAGCATAGAGTAACCGTCGGTTACATGTACATGATAAAACTTCACCACCTCGTCGACGATAAGATTCACGCCCGTTCGGTCGGACCTTATTCGGTCGTAACTCAGCAACCGCTCGGCGGTAAAGCGCAGTTCGGCGGACAGAGATTCGGAGAAATGGAAGTCTGGGCTTTGGAAGCCTACGGCGCGTCGCATATTCTCCAAGAAATTCTTACCGTCAAGTCGGACGACGTAGTGGGCAGAGTCAAGACTTACGAATCAATCGTAAAGGGCAGCGACATTTCCGAACCGGGTATTCCCGAATCGTTCAAGGTCATGCTCAAAGAACTTCAGAGTCTTGCACTCGATATGAAAGTTCTTACCGAAAATCACGAAGAAATCAATCTTAAAGACCTCACCGAAGACGCCGACGACGTCAACGTCAACGTCAGAGAGAAAGAGAACGTCGATTACGTCGACATCGGTCTCGACAAGAAAGAAGAGGCTCACGAAGAGGAAGACGAAGTCGGTTCTATATTCGACGATTATCAGGACGACGATTCGTTTACCGAGGACGACGGCTTCAAGTCGAGCGACTTGTTCGACGACTTCGACGATCTCGACGACATCGAAGCGGATACGGACGAGGACGACAATTAAACGGGAGGCGTAGGAAAATATGTTTGAACTCAACAATTTCAATTCTTTGCAGATAGGCGTTGCATCTCCCGAGAAGATCAGAGAATGGTCGTACGGCGAAGTAACCCGTCCCGAGACGATAAATTACAGAACGCAGAAACCCGAAAGAGACGGTCTTTACTGCGAGAGAATTTTCGGACCTACCAAGGACTGGGAATGTCACTGCGGCAAATACAAAAGAATAAGATATAAAGGCATTATCTGCGAAAAGTGCGGCGTAGAAGTCACGAGAGCGAAGGTAAGAAGAGAGCGTATGGGTCATATCGAACTCGCCGCTCCCGTCTCGCATATATGGTACTTCAAAGGCGTGCCTTCGAGAATAGGTCTTATGGTGGATATTCCGCCTAAGCAACTCGAACAGGTTATATATTTCGCCTGCTACGTAGTCCTCGACCCCGGCACTACCGACCTTCAATATAAACAGGTCATAAACGACAGGGAATACAGAGAGGCTTGCGAGAAATTCGGCGAAAAGAGTTTCAAAGTCGGCATGGGCGCGGAGTCCATCAAGGAACTTTTAATGGCTATCGACCTCGACAAAGAAAGCGAGGAACTCAAAAAGACTATTACGGAAAACCCCGAAAGTCAGAAGAGCGCGAAGGCTATCAAGAGACTCGACATCGTGGAAGCGTTCAGAAAGAGCGGAAGCCGCCCCGAATGGATGATTCTCGACGTCGTACCCGTAATTCCGCCCGAACTCCGTCCTATGATTCAGTTGGACGGCGGCAGATTTGCGACGAGCGACTTAAACGACTTATACAGACGAGTTATCAACAGAAACAACCGTCTTAAAAAACTTATGGAATTCGGGGCTCCCGAAATCATCATAAGAAACGAAAAGAGAATGTTACAGGACGCGGTAGACGCCCTTATCGACAACGGCAGAAGAGGCAAAGCGGTATCGGGAGTAGGCAACAGAGACCTCAAATCCCTTTCGGCTATTCTCCGCGGTAAGCAGGGTCGTTTCCGTCAGAACCTCCTCGGTAAACGTGTAGACTATTCAGGCCGTTCGGTTATCGTCGTAGGTCCCGAACTCAAACTCTATCAGTGCGGACTTCCCAAGGAAATGGCGATCGAACTCTTCAAACCGTTCGTTATGAAGAAACTCGTCGAACTCAATATATGTCATAATATAAAGAGCGCGAAGAGAACGGTCGAGAGAATGAAACCGTGCGTATGGGATATTCTCGAAGGAGTTATCAAGGATCACCCCGTTCTTTTGAACCGTGCTCCGACTCTTCACAGGTTGTCCATTCAGGCGTTCGAGCCTGTCCTTATAGAGGGAAGAGCAATCAAACTTCACCCGCTCGTCTGCGGCGCGTTCAACGCCGACTTCGACGGAGACCAGATGGCTGTTCACGTTCCTCTTTCGATAGAGGCTCAGGCGGAAGCGAGATTTTTGATGCTCGCCTCCAACAACATTCTGAAACTTTCCGACGGTAAACCCGTTATGTCTCCTTCTCAGGATATGGTTTTGGGTTGCTATTACCTTACCATTACGAGAAAGGAAGAAGGAAAATATTACGACGAGAGAGAAACCGAATACGTCCTTAAAGACGACGGCTTCTTCTACGACGAAAAGAACATTAAGTTCATTCCGTCCGATATAGTAAAAGAAGAGAGATGCGTAGTCGTAAAAGCCGATAAAGACGGAATTTACGGCAAGTGCGAAAGAGCGATTAAGGAAATCGTAGTTTCGTGCAAACTCGTGAAAGAGGGAGACTCTGAGGAAAACGCCGTTACGGTAAACTACTACGAACCCGACGTTTACGCTTCGCCCGACGAAGCCCTTATGGCGTATCAGACCAAACAACTCTGGTGTCAGGACGAAATCTACGTCAGAAAGGAAGTTTTCCTTCCCGACGGAACGAAATATTCGGGCATAATCAAGACTACCGCAGGCAGAATTATCTTCAATGCGGGTATTCCGCAGGATATTACGGGGGCTAAGTTCACCGTAAGAAACCCCGAAGACCCCGACAGTTATCTTCAATACGTAATCAACTTCCTCGTAGGCAAGAGCCAACTCAAAAAGATAGTAGATGCTTGCTTCAAATCGAGAGGTTCGGGTTGCGCGGCGGATACGCTCGACTATATCAAGTCGCTCGGTTATAAATACTCGACCATCGCGGCGATTACCACTTCGGTATTCGATATGCAGGTTCCCGACGACAAGAACGAAATTATCAAAAACGCAAGCGAACAGGTTATCGCTATCGAAAAGAAGTTCAACAGAGGTATTCTGACCGACGACGAACGTTACAAAGCGGTAGTAGATATATGGACGAAAGCGACGGCTGACGTATCGCAGGTTCTCCAACTTACTCTTCGTAAGTTCAATCCGATATGGATGATGGCTGACTCGGGAGCCCGTGGTTCTATCGACCAGATAAAGCAACTTGCGGGAATGCGTGGTCTTATGACCAACCCGAACGGCAAAATCATAGAGATACCCGTTAAATCGTGCTTCCGTGAAGGTCTTACCGTTCTCGAATACTTCATATCTTCGCACGGTGGTCGTAAAGGTCTTGCCGATACGGCGTTAAAGACGGCTGACTCGGGATACCTTACGAGACGACTCGTAGACGTATCGCACAACGTAATCATCAGGGAAGAAGATTGCGGCGACGTCAAGGGTATGGAAATCGAGGCGATTAAGGGTCTCAAAGGCGAGATTATCGAAAGTTTGGAAGACAGAATCAACGGCAGATTTACTCCCGTAGACATTCTCGACCCCAAGACGGGCGACGTTCTCGTCAAAGCCAACGAAATGATTACCGAGGACGACGCGAAGAAGATTTGTGCCGCGGGTATAGAAAAAGTCACTATAAGAAGCGTATTTACATGTAAGTCCAAGTACGGCGTTTGCGCTAAATGTTACGGAAAGAACATGAGTAACTCGCTTCCCGTACAGATCGGCGAGGCGGTCGGTATTATCGCCGCTCAGTCAATCGGCGAACCCGGTACCCAACTTACAATGAGAACGTTCCATACGGGCGGTATAGCCTCCACGGGCGATATAACCCAAGGTTTGCCGAGAGTAGAGGAACTTTTCGAGGCGAGAAAACCGAAGGGCGAAGCGATTGTCTGCGAACACAGCGGCACGGTCAGCATCGTCGAAAAAGACGGTATTCGTCACGTTATGGTAAAATCTCCCGAAGACGGTTCTGTCAAAGATTACGGCATACCGTTCAGCGCGGATCTGAGAGTTAAATCGGGCGACGTAGTAGAACCCGGTACGGTTCTTACGGGCGGTTCGGTCAATCCGCAGACTATTTTGAAGACCAAGGGCTTCAAGTCTGTACAGGACTATATTTTGAGAGAAGTACAGTCGGTATACCGCAGCCAAGGCGTTGACATTAACGATAAGCACGTTGAAATTATCGTAAATCAGATGCTCAGAAAGGTCAGGATACTTTCGAGCGGAGATACGGGCTTCCTTCCGGGCGAATGCGTGGATATGCTCGTTTTGGACGAAGAGAACAGCAAGGTACTCGAAAACGGCGGAGTTCCCGCTATCGCGAAGAGAATACTTCTCGGAATCACGAAAGCGGCTCTTGCTACCGAATCGTTCCTTTCTGCGGCTTCCTTCCAAGAGACTTCCAAAGTACTCACGGACGCGGCTATTCACAACAAAATCGACCCGCTTATGGGACTTAAAGAGAACGTTATTATCGGTAAACTTATCCCCGCAGGTACGGGCGTAAAAGACTACAAAAATCTTTCCCCGCAGTACAACTCTGTAAGAGGAACGGCTGACGCCGCAGATACGGAAAGCGACGAAGAAGTCGGCTGATAAGTCGATTAACGGCGATTTTCGTTAGTCAACGGATAGTAAAAGAGCGATTATTAAGTAATTGCGAACGATAAAAAAATACGAGAGCCGAAGGCGTAAGCCTTCGGCTCTTTTACTGTTTAATCTAACGTATTCTTGCTTTCCCCTATGGGGAGAGTGGATTTTACGAGCAAAGCGAGTAAAAGACGA
>CALGVF010000089.1 GCA_937920115.1 uncultured Clostridia bacterium | reverse complement strand
TTCAACGAGCCGCAGGTAGTCGTGGAAGACGGACATTTTACGGGGGCTCACGCCCCGTTTCTGAAACTTTCGAGAAGCGACGTATTTAAGGTGGCTCATAACGTTCTTCTGAGTATCGGCAAAGCGGAAAAGGCTATACGAAAGGCGGCGAAGCATAAACTGAATCTCGGAATCACGCCTTGTTTCACGCCTATGATACCGAAAAACGAAGAGGACGCGGAACTTGCGTTAAAGTACAATTTTACGCCGAGCGGGGACTTTTACGACGGTTGTTTTTTCACGGACGCCCTCATAAAAGGCGAGTTCACCGAGGAATATAAAAAGTGGTTCGCCAAATACGGTTATAATCCGTCGGAAGAGGATATGCGTATTATCAAAAGTCGATTCGACTTTTTCGGAGCGAATTTTTATCGCGGCTTTTACGTTGAAAAGACGGACGACGGCATGAAGAGAATCCCGTTAGCGGAAAGCGATAAAGTCACCGCGACGGGTTGGTCGGTAAATCCCGAGGGTATAGGGTATATCGTAAAATATTATTACGAAAGATACGGCTTGCCCATACTTTTCGGGGAAAACGGCGTTGCCGTCACCGAGTGGAAAACGGAGAACGGAGATATCCGAGACTTTACGCGTATCGATTATATACGGCGGCATTTGGAAGAAATAAAGAAGATTTCCGCAAAATATCCCGTGATAGGCTATTTTTATTGGTCTTTTATGGATAATTTCGAGTGGGCGGCAGGCTATACGATGCGTTTCGGACTTGTTTACGTAGACTACGAAACGCAGGAAAGAACGCCGAAGAAAAGTTCGTATTGGTACAAAAAAGTTATCGAAACAAACGGCGAAGATTTATCGGACAGCGATTGTTAATCTTGTCGATACTTATATTGTATTTTGTACGCGAGAAAAGCAATAAGAATTATCGATAAACAGTAAGAATATTACAGCATTAAAATATTATAAAGATAAAAGTCCGAGGGGTTGTATCTCTACAACCCCTCGGACTTTTTTAATTTGTCGCTTTAGCTTGATTTAACCCCCAGTTCTACTGGGGGAAATAAAGAAGC
>CALGVF010000088.1 GCA_937920115.1 uncultured Clostridia bacterium | reverse complement strand
TGAATTATTGCTTTTTCAATTTTTGTTATTATCCGTTCGGTTTTCAAATCGAAACGTCAGAACGCTTCTTTGTCCTCGACCTGCTTTTTAGCGAGTGCAATGAAGTCGTCGAGTTTCATTTTGCCTATGTCGCCGACTCCTCTCTTTCTTATCGCAACTTCTCCCGATTCCGCCTCTTTTTCGCCGATAACGAGCATATAGGGCACTTTTTCGAGTTCCGCTTCTCTTATCTTCTTACCGATTTTCTCGGGGCGTAAGTCGTTTTCGGGGCGTAAACCCGCTTCGGAAATCTTCTTGTAAATCTCCTTGCAGTACGCTTCGCTCTTCTCCGAGACGTCCATAATTTTCACTTGTACGGGCGAGAGCCAAAGCGGGAATTTCCCCTCGAAATGCTCGATTAAAATTCCTATAAATCTCTCTATGGAACCGAACACAACCCTGTGAATCATTATCGGGCGGTGCTTCTCGCCGTCCTCGCCGACGTACTCGGCGTTGAATCTCTGCGGAAGTTGGAAGTCGAGTTGGATAGTTCCGCACTGCCAGGTTCTGCCTATCGAGTCCGTAAGGTGGAAGTCGATTTTCGGTCCGTAGAACGCCCCGTCGCCCTCGTTGATAACGTAAGGAAGTTTCAGTTCGTCCAAAGCCTCTTTGAGTGCCGCCGTCGCGTGTTCCCAATCTTCGTCAGAGCCGATACTGTTGTCGGGACGAGTGGAAAGTTCAACGTGATATTTGAAGCCGAACAGGCTGTAAACCTCGTCGATAAGCCTTACAACGCCCTTGATTTCGGGAGTAATCTGCTCGGGAGTCATAAATATATGCGCGTCGTCCTGCGTGAAGCACCTTACTCTCATAAGTCCGTGAAGTTGTCCCGATTTCTCGTGTCTGTGTACGAGTCCGAGTTCGCCCACTCTCATGGGAAGGTCTTTGTAACTTCTCGGTTCGAGTTTATATATGAGCATTCCGCCGGGGCAGTTCATCGGCTTAATCGCGTAGTCCTCGCCGTCGATTTTCGTCGTGTACATATTCTCTTTGTAGTGGTCCCAATGCCCCGAAGTCTCCCACAACGTTCTCGAAAGCATAATGGGCGTGGAAACTTCGACGTAGCCCTCTCTTCTGTGAATACTTCTCCAATAATCTATAAGGTTGTTTTTAAGAACCATTCCGTTGGGCAGGAAGAACGGGAAGCCTTTGCCCTCGTTCAAAAGAGCGAAAAGTTTGAGTTCTTTGCCGAGTTTGGTATGGTCTCTCTTTTTAGCCTCTTCGAGCATCGTGAAATACGCTTCCATTTCGGACTTTTTAAGGAACGCCGTGCCGTAAATTCTCGTGAGCATCTTGTTTTTCTCGTCACCTCTCCAATACGCTCCCGCGAGAGTGGTGAGTTTGAACGCTTTTATAAGTCCCGTCGAGGGAAGGTGCGGTCCTCTGCAAAGGTCGGTGAAATCGCCCTGTTTATAGAAGGAAATAACGCTGTCCTCGGGCAGGTCCTTGATAAGTTGGACCTTGTAGGGTTCTTTATACTTCGTCATAAGAGCGATAGCCTCTTCTCTCGGAAGTTCAAAACGCTCTATCGCGAAGTTTGCCTTGATTATCTTGTTCATTTCCTCTTCGATTTTGGGGAAATCGTCGGTCGAAATAGGCGTTTTGAAGTCTATATCGTAATAAAAACCGTTTTCGATCGTAGGACCTATCGCAAGCGAGCAAGTGGGGTAAATCGACTTTACCGCCTGAGCGAGTACGTGGGCGCAGGTGTGGCGATAAATGCCAAGCGCCTCGGGGTCTTTCATAGTGACGATAACCACTTCGTCGCCCTCGTCTAACGTGTGAGCGAGGTCAACGAGTTTACCGTTTACCTTTCCTGCGATAGCGTTTCTTTTAAGTCCTTCGCTGATAGCCGAAGCGACTCCCGCAACCGTAGTACCTTCGGGAAGTTCCATTACGCTTCCGTCTGCAAGTTTAATTTTCATATATATCTACCTCCGTATCGGGTATTTCTTACAAAAAATATCGCTTAATCGACTTATACGCCGACTTTTGTAGTTATGTTTCCTCAATTTCCCTTTCGGATATACTATCTGCACACTTCAACATTGTCTTGCCTTCCCCTTTGGGAAGAGTGTCGCGAAGCGACGAGAGAGGTTTGTTCGCTGTCGAGGCGAAGCCTTCTAACTTTTCTTGCTTTCCCCTTCGGGGAGAGTGTCGCAAAGCGACGAGAGAGGTCTCTTCTTAGAAAATGTTGCGAGCATACATATCGTTCGCGTTACAAACCTCTATCGGCTTGACTTCCATTTCATTCCGTCAACCCACTTTCCTGCCTCTTTTGTCGCTCTGCGACATTTTCCCCGTTTCATCGGGGAAATCTGCCCCAAAGGGGAAAGCAAGAT
>CALGVF010000087.1 GCA_937920115.1 uncultured Clostridia bacterium | reverse complement strand
CGACATTTCCTCCGCTTCAACGGAGGAATTTACCCCCAAAGGAGGAAGCGAGGGCGGCGGATTTGAGAAATTAAAATAAATGTAGTCGTTTGTATATTGTTGTAATCTGTTCGGGAGTGTGGTATAATTTAAATAGCCGATAAAAAATATACGACGAAAATCGACGGTAGAATAATGCAAAATTCGACGGCGAAATGCGGCAAATACCGACGGTAAAAAACGACGGATTACGACGGCAATAAACAACAAAAAACGACGGTAAAATACTACAAATTCCGACGGCTGAAATTTACAAAAACCGACGGTATAAAACGTTAAAAAACGACAAAAAGGAGACGAAAAATGTCTGTACCCACTCCGCATATCTCCGCAAAACTAGGAGACTTCGCAAAAACGGTATTGATGCCCGGAGACCCGTTAAGGGCGAAATTTATAGCGGAAAACTATCTCGAAAACGCCGAACTCGTAACGGCGGTCAGGGGCGTTTACGGCTATACGGGTTACTATAAAGGGAAAAGAATTTCGGTAATGGCTTCGGGTATGGGCATACCCTCTATGGGAATTTACTCCTACGAACTTTTCAAATTTTACGGCGTGGAAAATATAATAAGAATAGGCACGATAGGGGCGATTGACGACGACTTGCACGTTAAAGACCTCGTTATCGCCATGGCTTCGTGTACGAACGGAAACTACTCCGCTCAATACGAACTGTCGGGCGTATACTGTCCGATAGCCGACTATTCGCTTCTCAAAAAGGCGACCGAAAAGTGCGACGAAAAGGGGTACAGATATAAGGTCGGCAATATTTTGTGTTCGGAGACTTTCTACGACGATTCGGACTCGGCTATGAAATGGCGTAAAATGGGAGTGTTGGGCGTTGAAATGGAGTCGGCGGCGTTGTATTGCAATGCGGCGAGGCTTAATAAGAAGGCGTTGTGTATATGCACGGTGAGCGATTCGTTCGTATATCCCGAAGAGAATGCGAGTTCGGAAGAACGCGAAAAGGCGTTCACGAAAATGATAGAAATCGCCCTAGAAATAGCCTGATCGGTAAGACCTCTTCCGTCTCGGCTCGCTACGCTCGCCGAGCCACCTTCTCCATAGGCGAAGGCAAGATTTTTTGACGGAAGCGAAGATTTTTCTTTGTTTTTTTCATAGGCAAATACGAGACTTTTTCTTGCTTTCCCCTATGGGGAAAGTGTCTCTGAAATCGTCAAGATTTCAGAGACGATAGAGGTAAGGTATGTATCCGTAAATCGGTTCTTTGCGAGCCGTTTTTTTATGCGTTTTTACGCTATAACAACGCTTCTACAAGTGTACATATTCGCATTTAGGAAAATGATTGCCGA
>CALGVF010000086.1 GCA_937920115.1 uncultured Clostridia bacterium | reverse complement strand
ATAGCAACTACGCCGAACTCGAAACTGCCTGACTTCGAGTTGTTTTCAAGAACCTTTTTACCGAGCCTTAACACGTCAAAATCTAACACGTGCGAAAACCCGCTCTGACGAACGTTATCCGAAAAGAAGTCCGTAAGCCATATCGGGAGATTACCCGCATCTAAAATTTCGTTATCGGTGCGGATTGCATAATTCGATACAATCAGAGTGCTTTGTAAAACGTAGATAAAATATGCCTGCGCGTAAGTTTGTAAAACGTCGAAAATATTTTCTTCTTTAAGTCCGTCGTTATAAACTATTCCGTAACGCTTTTCGTCGTAAAAATATAATTGTCCTGTAGTTCCGCCGTACCAAGAGTATCGAATACGTTTTTTATTTACCCACTCTTTAACCGTCGCTAAATTATATACCGTATGATACTCCATACACTTTTGTAATTCTTTCTCGAATAGTATCCAAGGAAAGTGAGGAAATTTCATATCGTTTTCCTGCAATATTTCAAGCGCTTTCTGCCGCAGCATTACTTCCTGCGATAGCGTCATATCCGTAATAAGCGTCGTCTTTTTCTTGCCCATACTGCCGCAAGCCATACTCACGATAGGCAGTTCGTTTATAAACCCGCAGTTTTTAGCCTCGAAATGCCGTAAACGGTTTAAGGCTATTTTCTTCCTGAAATTGTAAAATAAGCAGTATGCCGCTATAACTATCACCCACCACGGAAAGAAATTAAAAAGCGGTTGCAAGTCTATTACGAGTTTTACAATCTGAATGTAAAGCCCTAAAACATCGAAAGAAACGGCAAAGTAAAAGTAGTACGCGAAAAAAGCAACGGCTATGCTTACGAGATTAAAATTTAACGCCCATAATACAAGCAGTAAAATATATATCCAAGAATGCTTTTTCAAAAACTCTATATATCTGCAAATAAATTTTTTAATCGGTTGATAAGTTACCGCCGATAGTTTTTTAAAGACTTTAAGCGGAACGGTATCTACGTTATATTTATTGTTTTCGGTTGCATACAGCCGCCGTATAATAACGGCTAAAATTATAAAACACGGCAAAATTACGGTTATAACTTTTGCTATAACGCCCGTTCTTTCGCCTATAAATTTCAGCCAAGCCGTAAAATTTTCTTTACTGAAAAACCGTGAAAAATACGCCGCCGCGTTACTTTTAAATCCGTCTGTATCCATAGGTAAATTTACCTGAAACTTTAACACCTCGGAATACTTCGTTACCGACGGTAAACCATCCGTTTGCATGCCGAATAAAGTTTTAAAATAATATATAAAACCGCCGTATAAGTCGATTAACGCCTCTACAAGACGGGCATAAGATTGCGGAAACACGAATATTCCCAACAAAATAACCGTCGCATAAAGTATTACGGTTAAACAAATATTAAGTCGTTTTTGAACTTTCATACCGTGCCTCGCTTTGCTGTGTAAACTACGTAACTTACAACTAAAATTACCGTTATAAGCAGTAACACCGCTATTATTCTTTTTATTATTTTCATTTTTTCTCCTGTTAATTTTGTTTTTTCGACAATAAATAATTTGACTTTTAAAATATTTTATGATATATTAAAATCAACTTTGAAATATCATAATATTTAAAGAGGTTTTATGTATATCCACAGACAACTTGAAACAAAGTTTCTTAAAATGAGCAAGTTCTTTAAGGCGGTATTAGTTACCGGCGCAAGACAGGTAGGTAAAACCACGCTGCTCAAACATTTATCTGACGAGAGAACCTACGTCAGTCTTGACGATACCGACGTTCTTTTACTTGCAAAACAAGATCCTAAACTGTTTTTTATGCGCTATAAACCGCCCATTATTATAGACGAAGTGCAAAAAGCACCCGAATTATTTCCATATATAAAAATTCTTTGCGATGAGTCGGAAGAAAACGGATTATTTTGGCTAACAGGTTCGGAACAGTTCAGTATGATGAAAAACGTTACCGAATCACTCGCGGGGAGAATAGGCATTATGACCCTATACCCGCTTTCTATGGCGGAAATTACCGGGGTATCGTTTGATGCGCCGATAGATTTTTCTATCGAATCACTCGTCAGACGCGAGAAGAACGCAAAAAACTACGACCTCGATTCGGTTTTCGATATAATCTGGAAAGGCGGTATGCCGCAAGTTCAGAATGCGGACAGCGAGGAACGGTCCATTTATTTCTCGTCATATATCAACACTTACCTTATGCGCGACGTAACTACCGTCGGCGGCATTACCGACGAATTGCGTTTCGTTAAATTTTTAACCGCTTGCGCCGCGTTCGCCGCTGGACAACTTAACTTAAATAATCTTGCGATGATTGCCGAAATTTCTCAACCCACGGCAAAGTCCTGGCTTTCACTTTTAGAAAGGTTACATATAGTTTACTTACTTGCACCGTATTCTAACAACAAATTAAAACGCCTTGCAAAAACTCCTAAACTTTATTTCTGGGATACCGGGCTTTGCAGTTACCTTGCAAAATGGCTTTCAAAGGACACTCTTTTAAACGGCAATGCGGCAGGACAATATTTTGAAAACTTTGCCGTAACCGAACTTATAAAAGACCTCGATTATCACTCGGTAAATTATGATATAAGTTATTTCAGAGATAGCAATAGTAAAGAAATAGACGTATTTCTCGAATATGAAAACAAAATTCATCCGCTTGAAATCAAATTATCTTCTTCACCCGACAGGCGAGAAGTTAAAAAGTATGCCGTTTTAGACACGAACAGTATACCGAGAGGAAAAGGCGGAATTATATGTATGATTCCGTCCGTACTACCCATAGACCAAGACAATTCCTACATACCTGTAAATATCCTTTGATTTATATGCGCCGACGGGGGATTTCCGTCGGCGCAAATCGTTATTCGTCGTCAATATATTTATCCCATCGACCTTTATATTCTTTGCTTACTTTCCGTTCAATACGCCGTCGCTTTAAGTATGTATTTAACTTTGAAAAACCTTTAAACGGCAGAGATATAAGCCAAAGTATAAGTTAACAATATACGGCAATAGCGGAACGAGCAATAAAATCATTAAAGCGAGCATTAAGATATACGGTATGCCT
>CALGVF010000085.1 GCA_937920115.1 uncultured Clostridia bacterium | reverse complement strand
GCTGAATAGGGCAGTCGGTAATGGGTACGACCCTGTGACTGTTCTGAGCGAAAAAGCCGACCACGGGTCCGAAATTATCCGTCCTTACGGGAAGTTGCAGTTTGTTTCTGTATTTATATTCGTTTTCGCTCGGAACGACCTTATTTACGGGAACGTTCAAAAACGCGATTTTCGATAAACAATCGGCTACGATTTTCCTTTTTAACTGTAATTGCAAGGGGTATTTAAGATGTTGCAGTTGACAGCCGCCGCACCTTTCGTAAGCCGAACATTTCGGTCTTACCCTTTCTTCCGCGGGCGTGTAAATCTCGACGAGTTTTCCGAAAGCGATATTTTTCTTGACCTTTAAAATCTTGTATTTAATTTTTTCGAGCGGCAGGGCGTAGGGAATAAAGACGGTAATATCGCCTTGTTTCAATATTCCTTCGCCGTTCGAGCCGAGCCTTTCGACGACTCCCGTATAAAACTCGTTTTTCTCCATCGTATTCCCCCATAACGCCGCCGTCCGAAAATTTCGGACGGCGGCGTAAAAATCAGTGAATGTAAAATTATAATTTAAGTCTGTTTACGATTGCGTCCGCCGAGCGTTGCAGTCTGTCCATAAGAAAGTCGTAAACTACAAAAATCACGCCGCCGCCGACAATCAGTATAAGATATATATACTTTTTAACCCATTCTTTGTTTAAGAAACTCTCCTCGAACAAAAACTCGGTAAAAAAGAAGTAAATGAAAATCAAAACGCCTACGAACCAAATAGTTTTCAGCAAAATTCCGATTATTTTGTTGAAGTTTTTTTCTTTCATAATATAACTTACGGTGGGGTGCAACCCGAAAAATAACCCGTAAATTATAACTATTTCCCATCTCGAAGTAGTCGCTCCGACGAGCAGAGCGGCTAAAATCAGCGTCGCTCCGTAGGTTAAAAACGCGGCTTTGACCGACTTTTTCGACAGCGGAAGCATCACGCAGATACTCGCCATGAAAATGCCCGAGTAGTCGAGGGCGGGAACGATTGCTCCGAGCGTCATAAAAATAATCGAAAACGCCGTGGCGATAGCCGAAAGGGCGATTAGTTTCGAGTTTTTCATTTTAACGGCAATTACAACAGCAGTTGAGCATTGCGTTGCAAATCGCCATCTGACAACACCAATCTATGCAGGTGTCGCCGCCCATCTGACGAGGCGAATCGTCGTATCTTCTGCCGCTGCCGTCGGAAGTGTAACTTGTGAAATTCTTGTCCGAATCGCTCTTGATTTTCGCTACGAGTTTGTCGTAAGCGGTCTTGTATTTCTGATTGCCCGCGTCCATTTGCAGGGCGATTTCGAGTTGCTTTTTACTCTCGTTCGTCCAATTTTTCTTGTAGAAAACGACCGATTGAAGATAATGCCACTCGGCGTTCCTCTCGTTGAACGCGTCGAGAAGATTCTGAGCGTCCGTAAGATTTCCGCTTTTGATTTTCTCTTCCACGGCTTTATACGCGTCGTTGCCGTCGGCGGCAGAATCGGCGTTCGCGTTTTCGCGACGCATGGCAATAATATCTCTGTACGCTTCGTCGAGTTCGGTAAGTTTCTTTGCCGCTTCGTTGCCCGCCGCTCCTTCCAGGAATCTGTCCTCGGCGTACTTAGAACGCAATTTTCCGTAAGCGGCGTCGAGTTGTTCGTCGCTGCAATGTTCGTCTAAGCCGAATAAATCGTAAGGGTTGTTAGCCATTTTTCTTTCTTTTTTCCTTTTTCAGATTATTTTTATTGAATATTTTAAACGTAGTCTGCGGTATTCCCCTTAAAATTACGTTGTTAATAAGGTCTGCGTTGAACTTGAATTCGCATTTTTCAAGCCCTTGTTTAAGTCCCGAAAATACCGACCCGAACACGAACGAAATATCGTTTCCATAGTCTTTTATAAGAGTAGCGAAATCGGGCTTTTTATCGTAGGCGTAATAAAACGGGTTGTAGTTTTTCTCTTTAATATCCTTGTCGTAATCGTCGAGAGCGTCTATAAGGTATATCCATTTTCCGAGAAAATAAAACAGGTCTTTCGCACCCGCGACCTCTTTCCCGAGACAGGCGAGTTCGCCGAGTTCCACCATCATTTCCGAAAACGGCTCGCACGCTTCGTCTAAGACCGAACAGTTTTTCTTTTCGAGAGCCCTTAATTCGTCGTATCTCTTTACGATAATTTCGCTTATTTTCAAGTAGGCTTTTTTTGCCCGTTTGTTGCCGCGAGAGAAGAGTAATTTCTTTATTCTGCCGCCGTTGCCGTCCGAAATATCGTCCTCTATTTTATAATAGGCGAGAGCGGTGTTTATATACGCGCAAATATCGGAAATCTCGTCTCTTTTCGCTATCGGTCTCGGCATTATCCAATGTGCGAGACAGCGTTTTTTTTCTATAACGACGTCAACGCCCGTCACGTTGTGAACGAACGCGGACATAAAGGCAATGTCGAACGTGAGACCTATTCTCGCCGATTGTCCGCACAGTTTGCCTATGCTTTTGCATATCGAGCAGTACAGCGATTTATACAGCGTATCGTCTTTTATATAGAGATACGGGTTGTCGGGTCTTACGTATCCGAACATTTATCTACCTTATAATATTACCGATTATGAAATATATAGATAATGATAGCGGAAAACGGCGATTTTGTCAATCATATTTAACTCGGGCGATTTTTTACACATAGTTTTCAAAAAGATCGAGTATCGCCGTGAGGTGATTAAATCTAAAAGACGATTGAGTGTCGCCGTAGGGGTAGTGATTAAATCAAAAAAGGCGATTGAGTGTCGTCGTATGGGTGGTGATTAAATCAAAAAGACGATTGAGTGTCGCCGTAGGGGACGGCGCCCTCGACGTACCTAAATTTGCAAAAATGCTTTAATTTTGTAATCGTTAAAATTCTTTCGCAATGAAAATCATAAAATTTACCGATGTGTATTGACAATCGATTTTGCCGTATGTTAAAATGAGAGAAAGGAGTAAAAGAAATGTTAAAATTTTTTAAAAGGCATAAGGTATTGGCTGTTTTGTTGATAATCGTTTTGCTTTGGGGGATTGTGTTTATGTGCGAATACAGGCGTTCGTCGTGGTATTCGGAAGAACAACACATAAAGC
>CALGVF010000084.1 GCA_937920115.1 uncultured Clostridia bacterium | reverse complement strand
CGAAACCCACCCCGAGTGGTGTGCCGTAAACTATTACACGAAAAAGAGGGAGTATTACGGTTGCGATAAGGAAAACGAAAACGAGCCGAGAACGGAAACGCTTTGGTCGCTCCTTTGTCCTACGGGCGAATATCTTTCCGAACTCGAACGGCTCACCGATGAAATATGCGAAAGATACGACCCTGTTGACGGAATGTTTTTCGATATTTGCTTTTTCGGTCCGTGTGTTTGCGACAGGTGCAAGGCTCGTATGAAAGAGGACGGGCTTGACCCCGAAAAGGAAGCGGACGTAAAAATTCACTTCAAGAAAACCCGTATCGAAATGATGACGAGGCTTTCCGACATAGTGAAAAAACGCAATAAAAACGCTTCGGTTTTCTTTAACGGCAGTTGCACGGAAAACAACGACCCCGATATTTTGGGGTATCAGTCGCATTTCGAAATCGAAGTTCTGCCCACCGTTTACGGCACTTTTGACGAAACCGATTTCCATTGCCGCAAACTCGAAGGGTTCGATAAGGAAATTTTCGGAATGACCGCGAGATTTCAGCATTCTTGGGGCGAATTCGGCGGATATAAGGACAAAAACGCCCTTAAATACGAAATAGCGAACAGTTTATCGCTCGGAGCGGGCGTCTGCGTGGGCGACCATTGCCACCCGAACGGCAAAATGGACGAGGCGACTTACGAAAACGTAGGCTACGCCTATTCGTATATGAAAAGCATAGAAAAGTATTGTCTCGGAACGAAAAGGGTTGCCGACGTCGGCGTGGTAATCGCCGAAAAGGGCGAAGCGAACGGCGGCGTGAATACCTTTTTGTTAGAGCGGCACGCCGATTACAAAATCGTTTTTAAACCCTGCGATTTGGACGGCGTTAAGTTGCTTATTTTGCCCGACAACGCGGCGATAACGGACGAACTCGCTTCGGCGATAAACGAATACGCGGAAAAGGGCGGGGCGATTCTCGCTTCGGGAAGTTCGCTAAGCGGCAAAGTGAATTTCGGCATAGAATATTCTCAGCAGGAAAAAGAGCGTTACGTCGATTATATCGTTCCCGATTTCGATATAGGGCTTTACGGCTCGCCGCTTTTAATGAATACCGCAGCTTTAAAAACGAGCGGAGAAAAGGCGGGTTTTGCCGCTCACACGGCGATTTACGAACCCTATTTCACCCGTACCAACGGGCATTTCTCGGGTCATAAGAACACGCCGTACAAAGACGAAAAATCATCGACCGTCGGACTGTGGAAAAAGAAGAACATTACTTTTTTCGCTCACGACGTATTTACGATATACAATAAACTCGGTTCGTCCTATTTAAGGAAGTATATAGCGAAAGAATTTGACGAACTTTATACCGAAAACCCCGTGGAAGTTAAAGACTTTTCCATTGTTGGCAGAGTAAGGCTCCGCAAAAGCGACGAGCGGAAGTTTTACGCTTTGCACCTTTTGTACGCTTCGCAATGCAAGCGGCAGAATTGCTATACGCTCGAAGATTTTCCCGCGTTTTATAATATGGAAGTAAGCCTTAAATTACCCGAAAATATAACCGCCATCGAAAATGCGATTACGGGCGAAAAAATCGACTACGAAACGATAAACGGGAAGACGGTTTTTACGATTCCCGAATGGCAAATGCACGCTTTGATTATACTAAAATGGTAGATATTAAGAAATACGGAAAATTCGCCGACAAACTCGGCGGCTATACAATAGAGAAATTACCCGATGCGGGAAATTACGAATATATTTATAAAAACGACGAGATTCTCGTAAAGGTTGACCAATACGGAATACTTACCGCGCAGATAGACCCGCCCGTCGGTGAAGCCGTTTTCAAAAGAGAAGAAAGGGAAGTCGGCTCGCCCGTTAAAGCGTTGATTTCGGACGGCGAGAGGGTTTTCGATAACTTCGGCGTACTTAACGCCGATAAGTTAATGATAACGTTTTTGCCCGAAAAATCGACTTATAGCCTCACTTTCGGAAAAACTAAGGTCGAAACAGAGGTTTTCGTAACGGAGAAAGGCAAGCGTTTTGTAATGAACGTTACTATCGAAAATCTCGGCGATAAAGACAGGGAATACAAGATTTTGAAGTGTTGTTTTCCTTATCTCAACGAACTTTTAATGGCTCCGTGGGATAAACCCGAATGGTATACGAGGACGGAATATCTGAAAGATAAAAACGCGTTTCAGACGACGAAGTACAGCGTTGCGGGCAAAAAGGAAGAGAGAAGATATTTAACGATTGTCGATAGCGGCAAGTCGGACAGTCGCGAGTTAAGCCTTGAAAGACTTACGACGGCGACCAAGAATTTCAGCGTGATACCCAACAGAATAGGCGGGAAAACCGAGGATACGCTTTACGCGTTCAAACAATGCGTTTCGACCCTTTCGGCCGTTACCGTGAAAAGGGGCGAAAAGTATTCGTTTACGCAGGTATTTTCCGTGACCGACGACGATAGCAAAATAGCGGAAGAAATAGAAAAGTCGAAAGGGTATTTCGACGAAAAAACGCAGAAAGCGGAAGAGGAAAAACTCGGAAAGAAGTATGCGGAGTTATTCTCGGTAAGAACGGTAAAAACTAACAATTACGATTTCGATAAATTCATAAACGGCTTTTTGCCGCTCGAAATGTATTGGGTATCTTCGCTCGACCGAGGTTGGCCGACGGGAATGAGGGGCGTGAGAGACGCCGCAAACGACTTCGAGGGAATGCTTTGTTACGACAAGAAAATGTGTAAAGAGGTAATCGAAAACGTTTTCTCGAAGCAGAGAAGCGACGGTTGGTACCCGAGACAGGTTCCGTTCGGAAACGGTACGAAATTCGATCTGAGAGAGTTCGTCGATTCGGCGTGTTTCTTCACCGAATACGTTTACGACTATCTCGCTTATACCGACGACTATTCGATATTAGAAAAAATTTACCCGTATTACGATAGCGAAAAGACGGAAAGCGGTTTGACACACCTGCAAAAGGGAATGGATTACCTTATTTCGGACGACGCATTAGGCGAACACGGACTTGTTAAAATGCGTGGCGGCGATTGGCTCGATTGTTTAAGCGGAGTAGGCAAAAAGGGTAAAGGTGAAAGCGTGATGGTGTCCTGTCAACTCGTTATGTGTCTCGGCTATTTGTCGGAGATATTGAGAAAGGTCGGACGGGAAAAAGAGGTTGAAAGTTACGAAAAGTCAGCCTATAAGTTGATAAACGCCATAAATAAGGCGGCATATAACGGAAAATTCTACGACGCGGTATTCACGGACAACGGTACTAAATTACTGTCAGAGAAAGACGAGGACGGAGAAAAGAGAATATACGTTCCGACGAACGCCTACGCCGTGATAAGCGGAGTAGCGGACGGCAAGGAAGAATCGGTATTCTCGGAAATAGCGACCTTAAAGACTTCGGACGGGTACAAACTGTTTTCCGAGCCGCTCGGCGGCAAGTATATAGACGGAATAGGCAAAATGGGAACGGGAGATTTTCAACCGTATTTCGCCGAAAACGCAAGCGTATACAATCACGGCTCGCAGTGCTTTTTAATAAGGGCGTTGGCGAAAGCGGGGAGGTACGAAGACATAGCCGAAGTGTTAGGTTACGCGATGCCTCTTTACGCGGATAAACACTCGCCCGAAAAGACCTGTTCCGCACCTTACGCGATAACGAATTGCTATCATTTAGTACCGTCGTTCTACGGCAGGGCGGGTTTCTCGTTCCTGACGGGTAGCGTTGCAATGATTGAGAGGGCGGCTTATTCGTGGGGGTTCGGCATAAACTT
>CALGVF010000083.1 GCA_937920115.1 uncultured Clostridia bacterium | reverse complement strand
ATCGGCAAAACTTATTTTTTTGCCTTGAACTTCCGAAAATTCCGTACTGCATACCGCGACTTCGCGAAATTTACTCACGGCGATTTCTTCGAGCGTTGCGGACGGCACGGTCGGCGTAGTCACCACCGCAATATCCGCGATGCCGTTTTTTATCGCGTCGATAGCCTGCGGCGTGGAATGGTTGCTGATTTTAAGCCTTATCCCCGGATAAAGAGTCCTGTACTCTTTAAGGGCGGGAAGAAGCACGCAATGCAAAGCGACTTCGCTCGTCGCAACGTAAACCGAACCCGTTTTGAGATTTCTGCTCTCGATTATTTCCGTCTCGCCCGCCTCGATGCTCTCGAACGCTACCCTTACCCTCTCAAAAAGCCTACTGCCCTCGGGGGTTAGTTTCATACCCCGATTATTGCGGATAAAAAGCGAGCAACCGAGTTCGCTTTCAAGCGTTTTTACGGCACGTGTTAAATTCGGCTGATTACAAAACAGTACCTTCGCTGCCTGCGTTACGTTTTCGTATTTCGCAACATAATAAAATATGCGATAAAAATCGTAATTTATATACATTTCTACCTCTTAGCCACACGTGATTGCAATTTATTTTTGATATGGCAACTATACCAAATAAGTATTTTACATATATCGACAAAAGGATTATACTATTCGCGTTGTGAAAAGTCAAGAGTAAAAATAGCAAAGGAGAATATTCACAAATGAATAAAGATTTAACGGTCGGAAAACCGGGGAGCGCGCTGTGTAAGTTCTGCCTTCCGCTTTTCGGCAGTATTATTTTCCAACAACTCTACAACATAGCCGACAGTTTCGTCGCAGGTAAGTTTATCGGTGACAACGCCCTTGCGGCGGTCGGCAACAGTTACGAAATAACTTTGATTTTTATCGCGTTCGCGTTCGGCTGTAATATCGGCTGTTCTGTAATCGCGGCTCAGTTTTTCGGAGCGAAACGGTATAACGATTTAAAAACGGCGGTCTACACTTCCCTTATCGCAAGCACCACGGTCTGTCTGCTGCTTATGGTCGTCGGCGTTGTGTTCTGCGACGGACTGCTACGGCTTATCAAAACTCCCGAAGAAGTTTTCGCCGACTCGAAACTATACCTCGACATTTATATATACGGACTGCCGTTCGTATTTCTGTATAACGTTGCGACGGGTATTTTCTCGGCTCTCGGCGATTCTAAAACCCCGTTTATATTCCTCGCCTGCTCGTCGCTGTCGAATATCGGAGCGGACATACTTTTCGTAACGGCGTTTAAAATGGGCGTTGCGGGCGTTGCGTGGGCTACGTTTATTTGTCAAGGGATAAGTTGCGTACTCGCAATAGTCGTGGTATTTATAAAACTCAGCAAAATACGCGAGGATAGCCCCGAAAACTCGGAGAATGCGAACAATTCGGCGACGGCGAAAAGAAAGTTCAAGATATTTTCGTGGAAACATCTCGGCAGTTTTTCGGTTATAGCGGTTCCGAGTATTTTACAACAAAGTTTCATATCGGTCGGAAACATCGTCATTCAAAGCGTTATAAACTCGTTCGGTTCTGCGGTTATGGCAGGTTATTCCGCGGCTATTAAACTCAACAACATGATGATAACTTCGCTGACTACTCTCGGAAACGGGGTTTCGAACTTCACCGCCCAGAATCTCGGCGCGGCAAAATTCGACCGTATAAAAGCGGGATTCTTCTCAGGGCTAAAACTCGTATGGGCATTGTGTCTGCCGATTGTTCTGCTCTATGAATTCGCGGGGAAATGGCTCGTTTACATATTCCTCGAAAGTCCGACGGGCTTATCAATGGATACGGGCGTAATGTTCCTTCGTATAGTATCGCCGTTCTACTTCGTAGTCGCAACTAAACTCGTTTCAGACGGTATTTTAAGGGGTGCGGGTATGATGAAAAAGTTTATGCTCGCCACCTTTACCGACCTTATTTTAAGGGTTTCGCTCGCCGAAATACTTTCCCGCACCGCTCTCGGAGTAACGGGCGTATGGATTTCGTGGCCTATCGGTTGGACTGTTGCGACGGTTATATCCGTAGTAATGTACGCAACTATCAAATGGAATCATTTACACAGTAAAGAAGAGCATCACCACACGCTTTAAACATAGTTATCGGATATATATTTGCCGCCGCGGCGAAAAATCGCCGCAGCGGCTTTTTTATACAAAAGTGAGCGTATAAGTCGATTAACGTGCCTTTTTTGAGCGTATCGACTTACAAACGCCGATATATACAAGGTCAATTCCGACGCCGAAAAGCAACCCGCCGAATATATCCGTAAACCAATGAACGCCCGAAATCAGCCGTCCGACAACCATAAACACAGTAAAAAGAGCAAGGACTGAATTTATTACATTTTTTACAGACTCACGCTTTATTCGGTTGTTCAACTGAAACATTGCCGTGGGAATTACGCAGACCGCAAGTATAGTCGTGGAAGACGGATAGGAAGCCTCCAAATAGCCATCGATTAAAACGGGACGATAATTTATAGCAAACTTCTCAAACAAAAGATACGCCGCTCCTACGATAATATAAAACACGCCGAGAACAAGTATATCCGAATCGACTTTAAAAAGACTTTTTCGCTTTATAAGTTGTACAAGTCCTAAAACCGCAAAACCGAATCCTAAAAATACGGGGACAAGCCCGAGCCAGTCGGTAACGGTATAAAGGAACATATGCACGCCTATGCAATCGCGGATAAAACCGTTTACCGTCGCAAATCCGACGACCGAGCCGTTCGGTCCTATACTCTGTCTGTCTATAAAACATACGGCAATCGTCCAGAGAACGAAACAAACGAGAAACGCAAATCCTACAAATAAAAAGTTCCGATTTTTTAATTTCATTTTTAACTCCTTCGGAATCGGGAAACATTTTTTGTAAATACCCGACTTCCTCGGACATTTTATAATGTCTGGTTAAAAAACGAAAGAGAATGAAAGAATCGAAACGTAACATCGGCGACACTTTTCGTATCGTTTAATATTTAGTTTTATTTCGCTTTAAAAAGAGCAAAAACTTTTATTATGATAAGGAAAAAAGAATAAATCGCGGCGTAAGGCTGCAAAGAAATAATAAACAGATAAGTTGCGATAACGCCGAGCAAAAGGGAAACTATATCCGTTATCCGATTAAATAAAACCAATTTGCAATTTTGAAAAGCAAGAGCACCTACTCCGCATAAAGCGGTCAGAGAAATAACGACGTAGTAAATCGCAAGAATATACGTCGCCACACCCGAAAGAGAAATAAGCGGCACGCTTAAAACCGCTTTATCGCTCCTCTCGGCGAAAAACGGCAAAAAATACAACAACGCCATACCTAAGTCGGTAAGACCGAATAAAAGTTTTTTAGTCCGATTTTGTTTTTGCTTGACGTCTGTTTCCGCGATAGCGAGAATATCGTCTCCCGACAAAAGTTCGTCGAGTGACACAGAAAAATACTTTGCTATACATTTAAGGGAATCTATACTCGGCAGACCCCTTCCCGACTCCCATTTCGATACGGCGGTACGCGAAACGTATAATACTTCCGCAAGTTCTTCCTGCGTAAGCCCTTTTTGTTTTCTTAAATTTTGTAATTTTTCGTTAAAATCCATATTTTAGCCCATTATACCATAAAATTCAACAAAAAATCAAGCGTGGCGTAGCAACTTTCTGTCATGTAAATTTGATAAACACTTTATCTCTATACACTCATTATCCAAAATTTCTAACTTTTCTTGCTTCTTTTTTTTAAAATGTAAATTTGTCAATGATATTTTAGGAGTTTTTAAAAATTTTTTTCGGAAAAGCAAAAAAACAGCGTATCTACCGTTCAGAGCCTTGTTTTAATACTTTGAACGGGTAAAACACACGCAAAAAATTATATTCGTGTATGCCAAAATAGCCGACTGTAAAGGTCGGCTTAAATTATGTGGTTTAAAACGATTATTCTATCACGCCCCAATCAAGAAGGAGCAATTCTTTTCGCTTCTCGTTCGGGGTAAGCCACTTTTTCGTTTTATCCCGACTGCATAACGTGCTTATCGGGATATTATTCGACCGTTTCAGATACGCTTTCATCTGCGTTTTCAAATCGTCGAAACTGTGGAATCGCAGATATTTATAAAACCGTTCGTTATCGCACCTGTGGGAACGTTCGATTTTGCCGTTGTGTCGCGGAGTTCTCGGCTTTATAAGTTTATGTTCGATTCCGTGCTGTTCGCAGAATATATCGAAAGAATGTTTTCTGTCGTTTTTCACTTTCTGCGTAAAGGTAAATTCCGAGCCGTTGTCCGTCTGAATGATTTGCGGTGTATAACCGAAGAACGCGATCGCACGTTTAACAAAGTCA
>CALGVF010000082.1 GCA_937920115.1 uncultured Clostridia bacterium | reverse complement strand
CCTCTTGCTTTTGATAAGGCTGTAGGTGTAGTTCTTGTAAGATTTGTATCGTAAGCATCTACTACCGCTTTTTCAGAAAAATAATCATATACGCCCCCGCCAAACAATGCGTAATTACCGACATTTGTTGCCGCTAAATTTATTCTTGCATCGGATAATTCAATAGGAGTTATTCTTGTAAGATTTGCGTCATACACATCAATCGTTGTCTGTTCTTTACCTGAATCATCATACCCACCGCCAAACAACGCATAATTACCAATATTAGTTGCACCAAATCCACCTTTTTTTGCTGTCGAGAATGAAGTTGGAATAGTTCTTGTAAGTGTTGTATTATATGCATCAACTGTAGTTAAGGCTTTATTTGAACCATCAGTACCACCGCCAAATAAAGCATAATTACCAACTGTTGTGGCATTTAAAACACCTCTTGCTTTTGATAAGGCTGTAGGTGTAGTTCTTGTAAGATTTGTATCGTAAGCATCTACTCGCGTTGTAACATCACTTGTGTTCGCACCAGCGCGTCCACCGCCAAATAAAGCATAATTACCAACTGTTGTAGCCGCCAATTCACCTCTGCCTTGTGATAAGTCTGTTCCTGTTCCGTAATATTGCAAAGTCGGTGCCGCCTCAACACCCACAATCGTAAACGTTACATTGCCCGTCGGATTACTTAATGTAAGAGTTCCTGCATCCTTATTCCACACGCCTGTTGCTCCCGTAACTGTTACCGTATCAGGAAGTGCATATCCGTCTGCCGCTGTATATGTCAAAACTTTAGTTTCACCTACTGCAATAGTCGTCGCATTTCCGCTTGCGGCTGTTACGTTTGTAAGCGTTGCTGTTATCGTATGAGTATTACCAACAAATGCCCCGTCGTAAGTTAAAACCGAGCCTGTTAGTTTAACGCCTTTTGCATACGCCGTTTTACCTTGCAAAATATCACCCGAAACCGCCGTAGCATCGTTTGTATCAACACCCGTAGGCACGTTTACGTTCGCGTTTGCCTTGCCCGACACGTCAACAATCCCGTTCTCAGTTATCTGAATAGTCCCGCTCGGAATTATGTAGTCATCGGGGATTGCCTCGACTGTTACCTTTTTGTAGTACTTATTGTCGGTGACTTCCAAAACTTGCTGACCTTTTGCGGGCGTTACGGTCACTTCTTCCGTCTGAACTGCTCCGATAGTAACTTTACTCAATCCCGCATAATTCGTGTCAGGCGTTGCCGTTTGTTGCGTTTCGGACGGTGTGACTGTCTTTTCCTGTAATTGCGGAACTACCGTAATATCTTCGGGGCAATATTTGCCTGCCGTTTTTAAAAGTACACCGTCTTTATTCTTTAATATTATCGGCATTTTCCACCTCTTTTTCAATAGGGATTTCTGTTTCGGTATAAGTCGGCGGCGTTAAATTGTGTTCGATAAACCATTCTTCGCTCCAATCCTCGGCGATATCGTAATTCATTCCGTCTTTCGAGTTCTGAATTTTTACGTTTTTATCGCTATATCTCCGAACGTGATTTTCCGAAAATACTTCTTCTACTATCATTCGCTCACCTCACTCGCTTTATAAATGTAATCGGCATATGTAGACCAATTTGTCGCCGCTATCCATTGGTCGTATAAATTGTCGGGGACTATTATTTTGCATATTTTGTTTATACCCTCAAACGCATTAACATTATTTAAAGTGGGTACGGCTGTTGCTTGCGAAAAATCATATTTTATTATTGAATAACATCGCTGAAACGTACTATTAAATATACTCGTTACTCCCTCGGGTATTGTTATACTTGTTAGAGAATAACAATTTTGAAACGCATAACTGCTAATACTCGTTACTCCCTCGGGTATTGTTATACTTACTAAAGAGTAACAACTATTAAACGCATTATCCAATATACTCGTTACTCCATCAGATATTATTATACTTACTAAAGAGTAACAACTATAAAACGCAAAACCGGCAATACTCGTTACTCCCTCGGGTATTGTTATACTTGTTAGAGAATAACAATTTTGAAACGCATAACGGCTAATACTCGTTACTCCCTCGGGTATTGTTATACTTGTTAGAGAATAACAACTATTAAACGCATCATCCAATATACTCGTTACTCCCTCGGGTATTGTTATACTTACTAAAGAGTAACAACTATTAAACGTACTATTAAATATACTCGTTACTCCCTCGGGTATTGTTATACTTGTTAGAGAATAACAATTTTGAAACGCATAACGGCTAATACTCGTTATACCCGCTAATCTTGCAAAAGTTAAAAAATACGTTATACCGCTACCAAATAAACTACTCGGAATACTACTCCCCACCCATTTTATCATATAATCGCCGTAAGCAGTATAAGTATGAGAAGTTTCGCTATCGCTTGTTCCGTCACCCCAATCTTTCACCCCGCTCGCATTAAACGTAACAGTTAAGCCCGTCGCTTTTGTAACCGTTATATCAAACTCGCTTTGTCCGCTTGCAGTCGTATAGGTTGCTCCGACCATTACGTTGTCGTTACCGATTGTAACTTTGTTATCGGTTACAGTTCGGCTTGCACTCCATTTTTGGAAAACAAGCCTATCGTGTGTCGGGGCTTCGGGCAATTCGATTACGTCGCCCGTATTACCCCTTTTCTCCATTAATACAGTACCGTCATAGTCAATTACTTTTACCGTATAATTTCCCGAACCCTGACTTGCCGCACCGTCGTAATCTTCTATCGTTCCCGTGAGTTTCGCGTCTTTCGCATATGCTGTCTTTCCCAAACGGATATCGGCAGCAACGGCTGTAGCGTCTGAGGTGTCTATGCCCGCAGTCGCCTCGCCGATAACTTTCTTTCCGTCGACATACGCCGTTTTGCCCGTTATAATGTCACTCGAAGTCGCGTCCGCGTCCGAAGTGTCCACAAACTCAACCAACTTATTTTCGTCGGTGTCGAGTGCTTTTATTACGGTTACATTCGGGCAGACTTTTCCGTCGATTTTTAAATTCTTTCCGCTCATAAATTCACCCCGTTAAGTCAATAACGTAACGATTCCGTTCGATACCGAGATTTTAAAGCCGCGTCCGTTCGGATTCAGCGTAACTATACCGTCTTTGCAAGACAGCACGAGGTCGCCGATACCGACAGCCTCGACCAAACTTGCTTTTATCAATAATTTTCTATAAGGATGCATTATCTTCTCCTATGTCTATTTTACAACAAAAATATCTAAAAATCAACACATTGATATAATATTATTTTGCGAAATTGAACATATCGACCGTATCTTCGACTGTGCAGGTTATCGAACCGAATCCGTACCACGACGGATTTGCTATCGAAGTCGCCGCAGGGATAACAAACATACTGTTATTCTTTATCCACGGAATAGTATAGTAATTCCCGTTTACAAGTCTATATCCCGAAGCCTCGACAATTTCGTTATTATCGATTAACGAAGCCAAGCCCGAAATACTCGTGACTTTCGTTGCTCCTGCTGACAACCGATTAAGTCGAATCTCGCAAACAGTGTTTCCGCTATCGTCCGTACCTTTTATGTAAATATTATGGATAAACGCTTTAATATCGGTCGAACCCGTTACCAAAGTCCACGCACGAGTAGACAGCGTTATATTTATGCTTTTATCCTGAATCGCCGTACCGTTCCAACCGTTGTGCGTGTAACTTACGATTCCCTCGGTGTGTCCTTTGTCGGCAAGATAATAAATCTCGTTGTTAAATACAATAAAATTCAGATTACTTGCAAGCAATGTCGAGAGTTCCAATTCGGTCAGCGTTCCGTTTGTCGCCGACGACGGATTCGATAACGTAACCGAGCGTGCAATATCTTCGTCGGACAGCCCCGCTCCGATAATATCCGAACTATCGATTTCGTGAACGATATTATTAGCCAATAACAGCCAATCCTGAGCGTTTTTGTATATCGTGTTCGCAGTTCTCTTAACAAAGATTTTCTTTGCTTCCTCAAGACTTGCAGAGCCTCTCGTCGGGGGTAAATCCGCATTGATATAAACAAGGTCGATTTTATTCAAAACGTTCGAGCCGATTGCCGTTGCGGTCGACGGGAATATCGCGACTTCGGTTTTTACGTTTTCGCCGAACGTTTGGATATTCGTCAAGCCCTCGGCAAAATGTACGATTCTGAACGAAGCGTCCGAACCCAAAGTAGTCGAATTCGCTCCGAGGCTGAATGTTGTAGCCGAACCCGTCGAAATCGTTATGATATGATAATCAAATCCGTCAGTGTAGGTGTGGTTTATCGCGTTCTGCTTATCGTAAATCGTTCCGTCGCCGAAATCGATATCGTATGCGACTTGCGGAGCGGTAAAGGTCGTACCGCCGAACAGCAAATACGTTTTATCGGGATTGATAATAATATTTTCGTCGATTTGAGCGAGAAGTTTGTTGAGTTTACCCGCAGTCGGGATATTCTCGTTATCGACCGTTACGCCGTCCTTGCTGACACCAAAACTGTGCGTTGCGGACTGTTCGCCGCTCTTCGTTATTTCGATTTTGAACGCGCCGTTCTCGTTCGTGATAACACACGAATAATTATCGCCGAGGCTCTGTTTTGCAAGGAAGTTTGCGATATCTTTTATAAGCGCGACGGACACCGCTTCGCCGTTTTCCTGAACTTTCGGACGTGCGATAAACGTACCGCCTTTGCTCGTCATAATATCGTAATCGTCGATTGTTGCGCCGTCGGGAGTAATCTCTACAGTTACGGTCTTTCCGTTAGCGTCGGACGAAGTAATCAGGAATTCGTTTTCGAGCATTGCGAACTTTGCGTTGCCCGCGCTTCCCGAATGTACCACATTCACATATCCGTCGCCGACCGTTACGCCTGTATATTTTTCGGTCTGTTCGCCGTCTTTAAGATAAAACGATTTAGAATAGATAGTCAGGTCTGTGTCTGCTTCTTCCGTACCCCAACTATCTTCTTTATTGCCGTTTAAGTCGGTGTTTTGAATTTTGGAATGCTTTAAATCGAATACAGACGATTTGGCGAGATCCGAAACTTTCACACCGCTATCTACAAAAGCGTTAATATACGAGTCCCACTTGATTATATGCGCTTCGACCAAATCTTTGCTGTCGGCTCTCGTAGCAATCGGCTTGCCCTCGTATTCAGAAAACGTGAAATGTTTGTTTTCCGCGTCGAGAACACCTTCGCCGAATTTTACGGTATCGTCCGTCGGGTCGTACATTAACCCGTAGACCTTGGACGAATTTTTCTTAATGGCAAGACCTGATAATGCCGCTCCCAGTGGTTCACCGTCGATATTCGTAACGATTATAGCATCTTTTACATTTAAAGACTGTACGTTTTCATACGTTGCAGTTCCCTGAACAGTAAGATTGCCCTGAATCGTCATATCTCCGACAATCGCGCCGCCGCCCGCGCCTATTTTTTGGTCGAGAGCCGCTTGAGTGGCTTTAGAAATCGGTTTATCTAAGTCGGACGTGTTATCCACTTTGTCTAATCCGACTTGCTCTTTCGTAACTTTGTGTGGATTATTTATATTCGATATATGCTGAACGAGTCGAGTTCCGATACCTTTTAAATCTTCAAGATCGGAACTGTCGACCTCGCTTACAATTTTTTCGGATAAACTTCCCCAAGCCTCAACATATTGAGTGTTAGCACTCGTTTTTACAAAAATCTTTTCAGAATCTGCAAATACACCCGTGGCAATCGTAGGCGGGTTTGTCGCAGGACAATAAACAACCTTTGCTTTTGCAAAAGTGTTTTCTGCGGTAATTTCTTCAAGCGTTTCAGGCAGAACGCAAACTCTTACAGCAGTTTCGCCGATAACGTTTCCGATTTTCTTGATTCCGTCTGCGAACTGAATTACTCTGTACAGATTGCCTGTTCCCGAAAACGCCAAATCAAACGTATCGTTCGGAGCAGTTCCGCTGATAGCAATCAAATGCGCCCTGTCTTTCGCGTAAATATGATGAATCGGCGTTCCGTCTACAGTCGTATCTTTCGGATAAACTGCTCCGTCGCCCATATCTATCTGATAATTCGAGAAACTGCTACCGCAAGAAATGTCAATCGTCTTACCGACAAACAATATATACGTTTTGTTCGGATCTATCGCGATATTGTTATTCAAATCGTCTTTCGCGATATTCAACTGCCCTAACGAAGTGGCTTCGTCGGCTTGTATTGCGTCGCCGATTTTGATTTCTTTGTTTGCGCCGCGTTTTACGATAGTATGCTCTTTATTGGCTTCGGAAGCGTTTACGTAACCCTCTTTGTCTGCAGTCTGAGCGTAAACTTTAACATCGGAATTTTCGGTTAAGTCGGTGCTATCGGAATCGAGTTTATCGACTTTGCTCGTTAAATGCGAATTATCGACCTTATAAACAATCTTATCCGCATATGCCGACCAAGCCGTTTTATATGCCTCGTATGCACTCTCGGGGACAAAAATCTTATCTATATTGGTAGGGAATACGCCTGTTCCGATTGTTGGCGGAGTAGTTGTTTCAATATAAACAGTTTTAAAAACTCTATTATCCGCAAACGCGCCATCACTTATAGATGTAACCTGCGATCCGAGTTTTATTTCAGATAAAGCATGACAAGATACAAATGCCTGATTGCCTATTATGGATATGTTTTTACCAAATGTAATCTCCTCTAATCCTATACAAGCCTCAAATGCAAAAGGATAAATTCGAGTTACGAAATTAGAAATTATTACTTTTTTTAAAGCCGAGCAATTATAAAATGTATTTTCAAGAACGGACTTAACATTATTACCGATTATAACGCTAATAACCGAACTGCAATCTTTAAACATATCCGCATAAAGCGTATTTACACTTATCAAGTGATAATCAATACCGTCTTTATAACTATGCGTTACGATATTGTCGCTTGCCTTATCAAAACTTGTATGTTCACCGTCGCCGAAATCGATTTTAAATCCCGCCTTAGCCTTAAACCCCGAAACGTCCGCCCCAGGGAAACTTTCGCCTTTCCATACAATATAGGTATTCTCAGGCGAAATCAATGCGGCTTGAATCAAGTTATCGTTTAACTTCGCCTCAAGTTCCGCGTGCATTTTTTCGATGTCGGGTTTATTCAGAATAAACGCGGGAGAGTTCGTGTTATCTTCGGTCCAGTCAGGACGCGTTCCCGCAATGTTTATCGCCGCGTAAACTTTCGTAAATTCACGCATTATATCCTCATACTTTATCGAAATAAGTTGGTCAATAACTTTCTGAGCATATCCGACGGTCTTTTCTACGGTTATTTCGGCAGTTCCTAAAGCCTGCGTTTCGTCATTTTTCATCGAAACATCAACGTTTGGATTAAATTGCAATGCACGAATCCATTGTGGAATAGTCTGTGTGGAATTTGTTATAGAATCATAATATTCTACATTTCCATAAATCCACACGGACTGTTGGTTTATTTCGTAATAATATCCGGAAGATGTGTCAGTTAAACTTGTAGGTTCATTTTTACCGTAAGCAATGGGCGTTTTTATAAGATTTGAAGCGGTGGTTTTCCCATCTCCGACCATTTTCTTATATTCCGAACCTGCAACATTATAAGATATTCCAACCTCATCCGCCTTAAGAATGACGCTCGAATAGTTGTTATTCCACTGATCGGCAGAGGCTAATTTAACATAATCGTCGGTACTTATGCTTCTCTTGAAACTAAAACTCGCCTTAAGTTTCCCAAATTGTTCCGTCGCAACCTTAGCGGGGATTTGGAAATCGTACATGTAATACGACGTTCCCGGCACAAGGTCATAAACAATTTCGCTTTCGTATAATTTTTCAAAAACGCGAAGTTCGCCCTTATCGGAAGCAAACGGGATTGATTGAGTTTTATCCGGGACCGTAAGGACTAATTTAATAATCCATAAATCGTTACCGTTTACGCCCCATTTTTCGGTATCTTTCCAAAAATCAGCATCAAGACAGACAGTAATATTCAAATCACTGCCTTGTCTTGGTCTTTCCCCGTGGTCTATTTTAGTTTTCAGTGTAAGACTTTTATCGAAATATAAAAACATATTTTAGTACCTCATTTTTATTGTAGCACAAATTTTGTAAAAGGACAAGAGTTTTGATTATTTTTTTTCAGTAAAAAATTGTCCGTCGCCGTAATTATTATCTATTGTTCCGTCAGGCTCGAGATAATTCTTAGATTCACCTATTACTTGATGATACTCGTCAAATACTCGCAAATCTTTTTTCTTAAGCATAGACAGATATATTTTTCTCGAGAAATTATCGTCTATATTTACTCCGAATACGAAATGACAATAACAATTGTCGGGATTGTACTTAAACTTTGAAACATATCCCATAGAATCCACGGCAGTTGTATATCCGTTCTGAGAATCGTTTAAATACCAAAAAGACAGGGCTTTTAGTTTTGTGGCGGTTAAATTAGGATTATATTCTATAATATATTGCGTATCTCCTGTTTGATAAACTTGTGAATCCACGGAAAAACATTTACCATCTGCCGATATTATTGTCTTTATATAACGATAGGAATCTCTTGGAGTCGCTAAATAAATATCTTCAAATTTTACCACAGTAGTTTGTGTAGATAATGTTATTTTGCAATCTCTCCATGTGCCTTGAAAAATTGTGCCGTCCGCATTTCTTACCTCATATAAAGATGGAATTTCTATGTATGGAAATTTAGTATAATACAACTGCGAAACAAAACATCTCGAAACTCTATTTACAAAATCAAAAGATGAATCGTTTTCTATTTCGCTGTATTTATATGAATCTTTTAACGATTGAGAATCAAGATCATTTTTGGTGTCGTAACGCAAAAACATATTTTTGTAGTATGTTGCGCATACTGCATTGTCATTTATTATTTCGCCGCCAGAAACAATACTATGCAAAGTAGTTATATTTAATCCATTCCAAGATTTTCGTTTATCAGTATCATATAATGGGCGTTGATTAAGATCTATTCTTATATAGAATGATAAAGGATTAGAAGTGTTTTTGGGAAGAGTTACCGTTTCATTGTTATATTGAAATACAAATGTTCCTTGACTATAATCCTTTGTTGTATAATCAGAGTCTGTCTGATATCCGCCTGCAATATCTCCGGGAATTATCGGATAACCTCCGTTGAGATTAGCAGATGCATTATAAGCACCATCCCAATCATAGGTTTGTGGTTTGTTAATTAGACTTGAATAATAAATAAGTGAACTGTTTAACGAAGTACCAAAATTATTTTGGGACTGATCTGCGTCAGGCATTATAGAACTCACAAGCGAACCTTTATTTCCCATTCGTAACAATGTAAAAACAAAAGGAATGTCTAAATTTGTAAATGTTCCTAACGATGGATGATACCACATTGATAAAATTCCACACAACTCTAATATTGTTTTATTTTCTTTAAATCTGATTTTTTTACAAGCAAATTTATTTAACATAACTTTACCTATAGATAAATTTGCGGTCGGATTCGCAGAAACCAATGTAAAATTAAAAGTAGAGGCAAAATCATATAATGTTGAATCAACAGCGGAATTTATAAAATCAGAAGAAAATTTTAACGTTATTATCGGACTGTTAAATGCCATGGAAGATCCCGTTTCAGTTATTTCTTCTGAAAGAAACTCCGAAATAATATACTGCGTACCACCATTTATCGGATGTGAAGTATCTTTAATAGTGCTATCAAATTTTGGATAATCTCCAAGCAAATTAGAAAGTTTCATTATCCAAGGGGAAAGAATAATATCATTAGACATTGTTAAATTTTCAATCTGCAAAGTCATATCAATAAAAGATTTGTTATCTTTATAAAAATTCTTACGTATACCGATTTGTTGTTTGAACGAATCTGCATTATTCAATTTTGGAACTGTAAAAATTCGATCTGTATAAAAATTTGTGACTGCTTTGGTTAATTCTGATTTTTTCTCATTGCTTTTCCATAAATCTACCGAATACGAAGATGGTTTTTGCCCAACATAAAAGCCCAATGACTGAGTATCACCCGTTAAAGGCTCTTTATCAATAATAGAATAATAATCTTGCTTACTTCCAGAATAATCCGAATTTGCAGGCTCTGTAAAGAAATCCCATGGTTGATTCGCCCAATCTGTGTCGGAGATCAGGGTGCCGTCATCGTCGTTATATCTTCCACCAATAAACGGCTCGGCTTTTGAAATATAAACACCCTGCGAAAAGTTGTCGTTTAATTTAAAATTAAAACACATTGAGTTATTTGCAATAAACGCGTTTAAATCAGAAGAAAAATACTCGCTTTCGTCAATCTTTCTATCTCCAGGAATTCCATTTGTATCAGGAGTATCGTATAAGATTTTATCTGATATAATATAAGCAGTGTCTATTTTTTTGGGCGTAGAAAAACTTTGTATGCCTATAATATCACTATAATTTAATGACGAAAAACAACTTATTAAATCGTTTAAAACATTGCTATTATCAGAAGAATAATTCCCGAATAGAGGTTTCTTTTCATAATATAACTCATCTTCCGACCAATAAATATATTCTTTTTCGTTTTCTGCACGTCTTACACTTTCGTTGTATGACATTAAATTCCACGTTCTGTATTTCGCATAAACAGACGTAAACCAATTCTTTAAAACGTAATTCTTTATGCCATAATAAATACATTGAACACAATTATTATAAATTGAATATTCTCTGTGATATATTACAACATCGTCCTCATAATTTGAACTGTAAACGCTTGCTAAAGGCTGTAGTAACTCCTGTGTTTCATCGTTTGGATCGTAAAACGTGTCGTATCTTGCATTTATCTGTAAGGCTTTATTTCCAAATCTATTTACCTTCTCACTTTGAAATATTGCGTCCTGTTCAACCAAAGTCAATGATTCCGAAGCGTTATCGTTTATTGTTATATCATCTCTGTGGTTCTTTTTGGAATGAACTATTGTGCCGTTATAGAACCCCTCATAATCCACTATAAAGAACAAACCTTTCAATTTAAGACTTGGGTTTGTAAATGGACTTTCTACTGTACTAAAAAATGTATCTACGGTACCGTTAGAATTATCTCTAATGTTCGTATTTATAAGTTGCGCCCAAAATGACGCGTCTAATAATGAGTAAACAGTGCAACCCTCACCAAATTGTTTTGCGACGTATTGTGCATTATAAATACCATACGGATAGAAATAATCCATTTTAGAAACAATATTCTGAACCGAAGTATATTTATTGTCATTCCAAAATGTCGGGTAAGTATAAATATCTCCCCAACCAGTTATATATCTCGAGCCTATATCGTATCCGACTGTACAATATTTATATTGTGCCATTTCATCAACAGACTTCGGTGGTTTAGTAACTTCTAAATCTTCCCAATCTTGACTTAATAAATTACGCTCAGTGTTGAGTTTAACTAATTTTGTAATGTCTTGTTTACAAAGCATTACACCGTCTTGAACGCCCTTCTCTCTATCACTTTCGTTTATTGCATTAGTATAATTTACCTTTATATCTTTATAATAACAAAGATAAATTTTACGAATTTTATAAATAGGCATACCGAGTTCAAGACGCATATTTGAGATAGTCATTAATGCGTTATCGCTGTTTCTGAATCCTACATACTCCACAGAACGACAAGTTCTGTCCTGAACTAACGCATCGGAATAATTACGTCTTAAATTGTCGCAATGGTTGTCGCTTGTACGCGTACCCGTAATAATATTTACATATTTATCGTTGGCATCAAATTCCTTGCCCCGTTTAGATATATCCATACCGTATATAACATCGTCTTTCACATACGGGATCATATCTTTTACGAGAAAGAGTTTTGATAATAAGACTCTTAAAGACGGAGCGTTTAACACGAAATCGGGCGTATACACATTCCCGAAAACCGCTTCTAAATCGCTACTTACTGTATATTTTTTCTGTGTTGTCCATTTTCTTACGCCGTCTGTAATAGCATCAGATGTTTTTATCTTATATGTGGGAGAATATAAATTTACAAAACGAAGTATATGAATCCATGTAGAAGTCTTTGTAGAAGTTATCGGCTGAGTTATCGAAATATTCGGCAACTGAATCGTTTCGAGTTTTTTCGTTTCGCTCATCAACTCGATTTTGTATTTATAAACTCCTGCATTCCGATCGTCGCCGAGCCTTAAAACTTCTTCGGTAAATTGATCCACAAGCAAATGCTTATAAAACTTCGGTTGCGGATTATCAGTGTCAAACGGATAGCCCTTGAACTTATAATTCGGATCAGTAAAAGAATAAATATAAACGTCATCGTAAGGCAATAAATCGTTTATCTTCTCTACTCCGCTTATAACAATAGAGCCACTATCGAGAGTTTCATTGAATTCTTCTGCGAAAGTAGCCCCTTGTAATATATCGTATTGTTTGCCGTTTATTGTTGCTCTTAAATTCATAATTGCCCCTTTAATTCAGAGTGTTTTGTCCCTCGTTAGATAATCCTAAACGTTTTGCTTGGAACTGCGTCTGAGCGTTTGTGGCGTTTAATTGCTGATAATACCCGCTCATTTTCTGCTGATACTGAACGTATTGATTCAGTCCATATCCGAACCCACCGACCGAAGCACCAAGAACCGCGCCTACTGCCGTTCCTACAGGTCCGAAAACGCTTCCGGTTTTTGCACCTGCCGCCGCACCGGATATTAAACTACTTGCCATTCCTAAGCCTTTTGTTACGCCCGATTTAATATTGTTGTATACGTTTTCGGATAAATAATCTTCTTTAAGCGAAAAATATCTGTTCGTCGCGTAAGACACAGACGAATTCAGCACCGCGCCCGCTTTTTTGATAGTAAACTGAGCCAACTCGCTATTTTTTACTTTTGCTAAAGTCGGAAACGCATCGTCCAACGCTTTTGATAAAATTTTTCTCGGATCGAATTCGACGGATTTTTTCTTAGTTTTCTTTTCGCCACTATCGCCGCTCCCGCCACCGCCGACGATTCGGATCGTTACAACACGTTTACTTGATTGAGCCGCCATAATTCACCGCCTTATTTTGCGAAAGATATAGATACTATCGGCAAATCGCCCAACGAGCCTTCGGAGTTAAAAGATATAAGTTTCATATCTACAGTCATTGCAAGCATATCGCCGAAATGTACTACAATCTTGAACTTTTTATCTATATTTGCGAGCGGAGTAGCGTCTTTTTGGGCAAGTTGCACAAGTTTTAAACAGTCTTTAATCAGTTGACTGTTGTTGAAAAGATACGTCGATAATCCGCAAGAAAACGAGCCTATTCTCGCTATAGAATCCGCGATATCGTGCGTTCCGTAAAACGCCTGACTGTCAACGTCGTTATTAAACTGACAGTAATTTGTTATTGCATTTACTGTTTCGGGCGGTTGCTCATTACCATCTTCATCTGTGTATATATACTCGAAACTTATCCTCGCAATGTCTTTAGCGATAACGAACGTGCCGCTCATAGCCATAACAGCGGCAAAACCCTCGTACACCTCGTTAAAGTTCAATATAACCGAGGGCGTTTCGTATATCTGCTGAATATAATCTGCTTGTTCTAAGTTGTATTTCTGAGCGTAATCAGATAACAGTTTTTGGCAGACAAAGCAGTGATTATGTTCGGAAATCGCGGTAACGGTGAAACTCAATACAGTCTGCCCGAAAAACGTCGTCGCGGGAGCGAACTTCACAACAATGTAAATGCGATTTCTATAGCCCTCTTTCTTCTCGAGAAACTGCATTTCATTCGTGACCTCGATATCGTAACCGTCATAAAACGGATCGGTCATAACGTCCGCAATATTGTTACGTATCATTTCTACAAGTGCATTATAATCCAAACCTGCCATTTCACTCAACCTTTGCCTTTATCCTTGATAAACTGAGCCATTCCTGAATCGATGCCTGAATACACCTATCTACATAGTTTTTATGCCGTCCGCTGAACCCACCGCTTAAATCGACTTCGTTTGCGTAACTGCCGTTTCCTGTGTGGACCACTACGCCTTTTCGTCTATACAGCGGAATATCGTATATCTCTGCGGGAATGTTTACCTCGTACCCGCTCTGAGATTCGCTACTGTATTTCGTTATGATTATCGTATTCGCGAGATTACCGGATAAATGAAAAACCGAAAACTCTGCTTTCAAATTCTTTACGATAATCCGCGCGAGTTTAAGTTTTTCTTTATCCCAGTCAATTTCGTCCATATCTTATCAACCGCGTAAACTCAAATAAGTTGTGCGACTGCTCCCATAATTCATATACTGATTTTGCTTTTTAATCGGGGCTTCCTGAATTCCGTCCACACGATATATATCGTCGCCAATTCTTACGATATCGTTTTGTTTTATCGCAACCGGGGTTCTCAGATTATCGCCCGTAACTAACGTGATTGTTTTCTGCGTAGCCATAAACGCGCTTTCGACTATCTGATTGTCGCTCGTGTACGAATTGACTTCCTTAGCAAAAAACGTTCCGTTCGGAGTCCGTTTATAGCAAATTTGGTCTGCGGGAATTATTTCTCTTTTATCTACAGACCACCATTCGCACTCTATAAACATATCTCTTCTGCTGTTCCAAAGGTCAAGCATTGTTATTCCCCTTTAGACTTTGATAAATGTTCTTTGATATTCTTTGCGATTTTACCTAACCCAAGCGACATTTCTTCGATTTTGTTTTCGTAAGTCCATCTCGGAATCGGATTTATCGCGGTTGCGGGTATCTCAAGCAAAAATACTACAACCAAGAACTGAAACAATTCTTTCTGAATACTTCCGACAAAATTTACTACGATAATCGCGATAAGCAAAGGAATAAATACTTTCGTTATCGCGTCTATAACCCGCGTCCATACGGAAAACATCATTCCTTTTCGGATCGCTTTCAACGTCTTAAGGAAGAATATCGTAATAAACAATATCGCAACGATTCCCCAACCGCCTATCACTACGGGCTTGTTTGCGTTCGGATTAAACAAATCAAACCGCCAAACAAGGAATATAAACGGCAAAATGCCGCCGATAAATACATATAAGCAGAGCCTGAAAATGAACTCTTTAACCGTCATTTTCGACGGTTGGATCGGAATCTGATTCGGTGTTTCCGTCACTACTGCCGGCGGTGTCTGCTGATTGTTCGGCATTTCTTGCTCTCTCCTTTTCGTTTATGAATTCCAAAATGTATTTATCGATTTCGACTTCATCATCAAACTGCTCGATAACTTCGGGACGGTTCTCCATTGTTATAAAGAATTCGTTTATACATTCTGTTTTTTGAATAACGTGCGATTGTCTGTATTCATACTCCATAAAGTATTTCGCGTTTGCGTACTTCATAGACCCGAACGCCAACCACAACAGTATCTGCAATGTGTTCCATATCATATTCGCAAGAATCTGCTCGGAAAATATCGGCTTGAGCATATATAAACCACAGACTATGCCGATTGCTACTTTGTAAACCATATCGGACGTATTTACAATCAACGAATAATCTTTTTCCGATTTGCCGAATCTGCCGAACGGCTTGCCGAACAGCGACTTATCTTTGTTGCTGTCGCTCAGAAGATCGCCCGAATATAACTTTTCTATTTTAGCCGATTTCGCGCGTTCTAACTGCTTTTTCTGCTCTTCCGATAGTCTTTCAGGGTGTTCGTCGTAATACCCGAATTTAAAGCCTTTCCACGACAATCCTGCCGTCAATACGATATCTTTCTTCTTTGCTTCGAGATCGATTGAGTTTTTGTACTCGCACCAAGCCTGAAGTTTATCGAAGTATTTTGTGGATTTGGATTTCGCTTCTCCGTAGGCTTTCATAGACGCTTCAAATAATTCGCTTCTGCGCCCGTCTTTTATGCCCATTGAGTTCATACTTGCGGATATCACGACACCGATAATTATCGATAATCCGATACTGCCGAGGATTTCCAAAACCGTCGTATCTCTTTTCGATAAAGAGAAGAAGCCTTGAAAAATGTACACGGCAGATACCGCGACTATCAATAATTTCTGTATGTTATCTCTTAGTTTTTCGGCGAACTTCTTTTTCTTGCCGACAAATACCGCGCTTTGGTCTTTTCCGTCGTTTTTCTCAATTCCACCCATACTATTTTACCCTCTCAATATCTTCCTTCTAAATCGGGTTTATCGTCCGTTTTGACTTCTGCCGAGGTGTCCGTTCCGATTGCCTGATTCTTTGCTTCGAGTTCTTCAATTAAATCAAGTTTATCCTGTTTCGCTTTTTCTGCGTCAGCCATCTCTGCGTGGACAATCTTCTTTACTTCCTCTGCCAAACTCTCTGCTTTTTTAGATTTGGACGAAAGTTCCTGTATAATAGCAAGACGGGCTTCAGGTGTGTTTTCCTGCCCTAAAACCATACAACGAGCCATTGACTGACACGTTTCGGAAATGTCGTTTATACTCGTACTGAGCGCGTCAAACGACGGTCCGAACTTCTCGCTCAAGAACGCGGATATACCTTTCGCAACTTCGCTCTTGGTAGCCGCGTCGACAGCCGCAGAAATTTCTTCCGTTGTTTGAGCTTTTATCTTTTTGGATTTCAGCAACGTAATGCAGAACCCGCTACCCATAAACAACGAAATCAGCCAACTTATAAGCGTTAATAAATTTTTTAACGAGAATATATCTTCAAAATTGCCGTTCTTAGCGTCCTCGATAAGCCCCAAAATATACGAAACTTCGGATTGACTTATCTCGAATTCGGCAGATACTTTATTTTCGCCCTCTATCATTGCAAACGTATAAATTCCATCGGCATTCGCAACGAGCGCGGTGCCGTTCACGGTTATACTCTTTAATTTAAATAACGAATACGGTTTCGCATAAACGGTTACGATATCGCCGACGTTGCCCGATTCTTTATCGATCATAATATCTCCGTACTGAGCGGCAGTGACTATTACTTTGCAGGGAAGTTCTACAACTTCGCCCTCGCTCTCCGAAATGCTTTCCGGTTCGCCCGCAGACTCAGATTCGGATTCGGATTCGATTATGCTTTCTTCTGCCGGCGGAACGTTATCCTCAGCGTGAGCAACTCTCGGAGAACCGGTTAAGAATATGCAGTTCCCGACTAAAGCGAATAACATTGCCATTGAAGCAAAAAACAAACTACGTTTTTTCATAAATTAATCTCCTGAAACGCAAGATTTTTTTACAAGGTCAAGAATTTTAGCGTTCGTTTCTTTGTAAGTTTCATAAAACTTAGCCTGTTCTTCCCTCGATTTGGTCTGAAAATCCGCAAAAGACTGTATTAAATCCCCTACGGTTTTACTTATTTCGGTCTGAGTTATCTTTATACGCTCCTCGGTGTCGAGAATCGTTTTTTCAAGTTCGGATATTTTTGCATTCTGAACCGCAAGGAAGTTCTCGCGTGTGGTTACATAATATCTTCCTCTTTGCGCATTATACATAATAACGTGTCCCTCTCCGTAACTCTGAAGCGGCATCGGCGCATCCACTTCTATCAATAATTTTTGTATCATAATACACCTTTAATTTCATTATATCATATTTTCAAAAAAAATCAATAAAAAAAGGCAAAGTTTTCCCTTGCCTTTCAAAAAAATTACTTGCCAAGCAAATTTTCGAGATTTTTAGAGTATTTCCCAACCTCGGTGTCTATCTTGTTGTGCATATAACTCTTGTAATTCTCGTTGTCGCTTTTCAAAGTATTTATCGCCGCAAGTACGTTCTTTTTTCCGTATTTACTAATAAGAGTCTTAAGTTCCGTAATAACGTTTGCTTTATCCTCTTCGTCCCAATACCTGCCAAACGAGTGCATCGCGCCCGAATTGTCTATCAGATCCGAATACGCTTTATCCGCATTGTCCGCGCTGAGTTCGACCTCATCGTCGAGTTCGTCACCCACACTCTGCTCATACATTCCCAAAGCGGTCATCGTGTCTTTGTTGCGTCTGTCGATATCACGCTCAAGGTTGCCGAATTTCGCTTTGTATTTTGCAACCGCGTCCGTCGCGTACTTACTTCTGCTGTCGTTATCATACATTTTGAAATAATCCGCGTTCTTTCTCGCCCGCGTCATATTCTTTTTCTTATCAGCAAGGAAATCCGAAAACGACATATCCTCGATTTCATCCTCGTCGATAAGCCCGTCCATATCTTTTGTGATATCGTCGAGATTATACGTAATAGTCGTAACGTCGCCGTCAGAATCGGCTATATCGGACGAAATCACCGAATTGACAACACTTACATCGTCAAGACTCAAATCATCGGTTACAGCGGGCGTTTCGGGAGTCTCTTCAACGGCGGGAGCAGGTATAGCATAATAATCTTCGACAAGTCTGTCGATATCGGCTTGCGGTTGCATTTTACGCATTGCCTGTAATACTTTCAATGCCTTTTCATCGCCGTTTTTTGCCGCGTTACGTATCTCTGCAAATTTCTTGTTATTGATAAACGCCATATCTTATTCCTTCTTTTCTTTATCTTCGTCGGTAATAACTATTCCATCGCCCTGCGGTCCATACACGCAGACAGGTCCGCAATCTTTGAGTCCGAACATTCTCTGCATTTCGATAGACTGCATAACTTCTTCATGCTGTTCAACGGCTTTCTTAAGATCCTGCAAATCAGTTAAATGTCTTGTTTCGTCGTTATAAATTCTGCCGAACAAGTCGACTATACGCGGAGAATCCTGCATTTTTTCAATGCCTTTATGATACCCGTCAATCGCTTCGATTTCGTCCTCGATAAGTTTATCGATATAGTCCAACATTTCCTGCTTTTTCATATTTTTATTTCTCCTTAATTCCAAACATTTTATTGATTTCGGACTGACTTAATTCTTTTACGACAGGCTTTTTCTTGAAAACTTTATCAATTTTCTTCTTGCCCGTGATTTGTTTTGTGGTTAATTCTATGTTATTTCCGCTATCCATAATTACCTCGTTTTTACTTTTTTTAATATATTCTTCATATCGGGAGTCAAATAATTAAGAACTTCTTTTTCACAACATCCGCAACTACCATAATAGGCTTCGGCAATCGCACAACTGATGGCGGCTGTAGTATCACAATCACCACCGATTGAAATAGTAGTCCTTAAACAATCTTCAAAACTATCCGATATCAAAAAACAAAAAATCGCTTGCGGAACGGTGTTTTGGCAAATCTCCTCTGCGTGAGTATATGTTTTTCTCAATTCCTCATAATTAAAATCAAGATTATAACATTTCTCAACATATGCCCTTATAAACGCTTTATCTTTGCCTTGCTTTGCGTAATAAATACACATTGCGACAACTTCAGCACCCTTTATTCCCTCGGGATGATTATGAGTAACTTCCGTAACTTCCCGCGATAAATCTTTCACTTCTTTTTCGGATTTAGCAATCCAACCAACCGCCGAAACTCGCATAGCCGCGCCGTTTCCGTAACTGTTATACGGCTCGCGCTCATTACCTAATACCCAACATCCAAAGCGACCGCCATATCCCGCGTGGGGATATCTCCTGCCCCACTTTTTAAAAGTATCGACGATATAATCTTTGTCGTTTTGTTTTTTATTTATCAGCACTTCCGCAACGGCGCAGGTCATAACCGTATCGTCCGTTGCATAACAGCCCTTTCCAAACAATTCAAAATCTTTAGTTTTAATGTTATTAAACTCATAACGCGAGCCAACAACGTCACCTATTACCGCACCTAACATATTTTACATTCCCCTTTGTGTTTATTTATTTTTGTTTTGCATATTTTTCAAACGATTCAAAATGCGGACAATCTTTACCTTGACAACGAATTTCATACGGTTTCACATCATAAAACGCGCAAAACGAATTCTCAGGATCGGTAATTGCTCCATACCTGCATTTCTTACAAACAAGGTCTTTGCTTGTAAAGCCTACGCGCATAATATCTTTGTCTTTATTCATTCTCCCTTTTACTCCTTTATGTATTTATTTGCTATATCCACAAGTTGCTCGTGAGTATATTTATCTTTATCAGAGCCTAATACAACTTCGCAATCTACGAAGATTCTTCCGTTTGAACCCTTTTCTGCTTTTGTTATCTTGTACGTATATCCCCTTTGGAGAATCATTTCATTTTCGCCCGCAAACTGCGAAATTGATTCTACATACAAACCCTTTGTGCCTTTCGGACAATAAACATTCAGTATTATCGGACGAGTCGGCATCCCGGTGTTTTTAGCCGCCCCCGCAGAGAAAAACGAACGCTGTACGAATTCTTTCCCGACTAAGCCATTTAATTCGGCACTCGTCATGCTCGAGTTTATATCCACTCCGTTCTCTTCGTCAACTACGCTATGCGTCCCGCGCTGAACCCAATAATCAAAATCGTATGTGGATAATTCTATGGCTTCAGTCATTCCCTCAACGTTTTTAATAAACTCTTCTCTGCTTGTTTTATTGCCGAAATAAGTTACACCTCTTAAAGGCTCGTTGATGCTTGAATAACTACCCGTATATCCAATCACCGCGTTTAATGCAGTAGGATTTGAATTTTTTAACGCTGTTATCACCGTTTCGGAATTTGGTCCGAAAATCTTCTTACTTTCGGCTATCTCGTTAAAGACAGGATAATTCTTTGCACCAATATATATTGCAGACTCTTTACGCTCAAAACTGTATATTCCGTTCCCAAATTTATCTACAATCTCAATCGCAGATTTATATTTGGAATCGTATATCTCTTTTGCTTTTGCGTATTTTTCTCCCGATTCCACAAAAGAATCAAGATAGGCAAGTTTTTCTTGTTTATCAGAACCTTTATAATCGAAAAGGAAATAATCCTTTTTAGCCTGAATTTTATCCTTTTTATCCAGATAATCTGACGGCTTTACAGGATATTGCCATAAATTATAAAAGTATTTATTATTTGCTTCTTCAAGCGTTTTATCGTTTTTCTTTTCGGCAAGAACCGACTGCGCTTGCAAAAGTTCTTTTAATTCGGATTCCGATGCATTCTTAATTTTATCGGGATCCAATGTCGAATCTTTTAATACAGTATCATAAACAGTCTTAGAATCAAGACCATTAATAACCGTTACAACATCGGGATTTGCAGACATCGTTGTCTGTTCTGTTTTCTCAGACGTTTTCAAATCCTCTTTCGCAGAATCAGTTTTTGTTTCGGAATATGTATCTACCTTATCCCAAAAATCAGCATCGTCATCTTCAGAAGAAAAAAGATTTAATTTCCCGACTTCCTGCGGTGTAATTACTATATCGGACAACGATAGTTTCTTTGTAGAAACACTGCTTTCAGATTCAATAGACGCACCACCCGCAGAAGCACCCTCTTTTTTTGTAAACTTCCCCTCTTTATCGTGATAAGGATTACCTTTTGTGTTGTCTGATTTCGTAACCATAATTACGCCTCGTCAACAACTTTATTCAAATCGTCCCACGTATATCCATCGGCAATCGCTTTCGCTACCGCTTTACCAGATAATTTCAAGCCCTTTTCTTCGGCTTTCTGTCTTAATGCCTTTGCGTTATCGCTCGTAGCAAAAAGTTTAACAGGATCTGTACTTGCGAGTTCTTTTTCTTCGCTCGTAACGCCGGATTTCGGGGCTTCGGGCGCAACTTCTTGCTTAGATTCGGGCTTATTTTCATCCTTTTTAACATATTTAAATTCCCCGATCAATTTGCCGGCTTGTTTATTCTCTTTAAATCCCTCGGTAATATCCTGAATCGTAAGAGCCTTTAACAGACCCTCATAACCTATTTCTTTTGCGGCTTTTTCTTTCTGTGAGTATGCACCGGTTTTGCCTTTTGTTTCTCCCGTAAGATTTTTGAACCCGCCTTCCTGTTCGGAATAATTCCTGTAATTGTTTATTAATTCCTCAACGCTCATATCGATACCCGCAAGGACTCTTTTGCCCTCTTCGATCATAATTACGTCGGATTTTTCAACATATGTCAGTTTAACGCCACGCAAAAAAGGCGGCACTGTCTTTCCTCTCGACGGTCCGTATTCCAAAGGCTTCGCGTTCGCCGCGTTATACGTAAACTTTCCATCGTCATCTCGAGGTTGCATTTTGCGATTCGCCGCAACCCATTCTTTCGACGGTGCTTTCTCGCCCGCTTTCAAAGGCGTTCCGCCGCCCGGGGCTTCCTGATACGATCCGATCGCTTGTTTGTTTTTTCCTAATATAGCCTCGCCAACGTTTGGCTTTTTCGTGTCTGCCATATCCACACCGCCTGAAAATATTTTTATTCATTATCATAATACAACAAAATTATCAGTTTTGCAAGCGTTTTTAGGAAAATTTTTCACAAAAGCAAAAAATCCCGTTTCACAACGAGATTTCCTGCCTGATGTCGGAGTCAAAATTTGTTTATGCCAAAGATACTGTGAATGGTTGCGGAAGCCGGATTTGAACCAGCAATTTCATGGTTATGAGCCATGCGAGATTCCGGGTTTCTCTATTCCGCGATGATAAAAGTTTTTCGGTTGCAACCCTTAACCGAGGATTCACGATCGTTTGTGTGGGAAATTACTCCACACCAACAATAGCCAACCAATGACAACTTGCATTTCTGTTTTATTGCGCGCCGCAAGTCGGCATTACGCTCTGCTCTGCCGAGGAAAACTTTTCAAAACCCGTTCTGTCTGCCTTAACGGAGCAAGACGAACAGCCAAAGCCGTACCGTACCCGATTTTAGCCGAGTAACATCAGGTGGAACTACACACCTTTGGCGGAAGATATAGGTGCCGACCCTATTCGCCCATTTAGGACCTCTCTTTGCCGATTGAGTAATCTTCCGTAAAAAGGGTTTTGTTTTCCGAGTTCCCCTACGCAATTTTGAACTCGAATAAAGGCAGAACCCTTTAACTGCCTGCCGGTGCCGTATCGCCCGTTGTTCCGAGCATATACAGCATATCGTCACGCCGCCGCGTCAGAAAGGTTTTAAATAATGGAGAATTACTGTTATAAACGAATGTATCGCAAGAAAAATTTAAGCAAAGGGCAAAAAACTTGCAATCAGTAAATCAAGAACGCGACGGCGCGAGTAAGGGGGAATGGGAAACGGAATAATGTATGCGAAAATCCATTTCCTAAGCATATATTATCACAACCTTAAAATCTTGTCAAGTGTTTTCTAAAAAGATTTTAAAAATATTTCAAAAAGGCTACCAAACCTTTTCGGAATGATAGCCTTTTGTGTTAGATTAAATTGTTCGCCGAGTTACGCAATTAACCCTTAGGATTGGGGCTTACTTCGTTACTGATAATGGTCTTATCGGAAGTAATTGCGTAATACTTAGCATCCTGAGCAACAGTATCGCCAACTTTTGCAAGAACAGGCGAAGTCAAGGAAGTACCGGACTTAGTTCCCGTCGCTACAAAGCAAAGCGTGTTCGGAGGAGTAGTGGTAATCTTGGTAATCTTATGCGCGGTGTCCGTTTCGATTTCAAGTTTTACCATAGGGACGTCTGCGGTTTCAGCAGTCGCCGAAATGCTCGCGTAAATACCGTATTTCTTGTTGTCGAGTACAAACACATCGTAATACATACGTGCATAAATCGTGTAACCGTCGAATCCGTTACCGGCAAGGTTCATGTCGCCGCTTACGATTTTCAACTGCTCGAATTTTTTAACGTGTACGACTGCGGATTTCGCTACCGCAAGGAAGTTGATAGCCGCAGAACCGCTTGCCCATCCATAACCGCCTTCGTAAGCCTTGAAGCCCGTATGAAGCCTCTGCGGAGATACCGTGATAATATCTCTACCTTCGTAATTCGTGATTTTGTAATTGACTTTTCTGTCTTTTACATCCTCGCCGAGGAATCTCGTCATTTCGGTCGTTTCACGAAGTTTCTTCATGAATGCCGGCGACGCGAAGATAACCTGATCGTTTGCGGGAACTTCGTTTTCCTCGAAATACAGGAACGCGCTGTTTAATGCCGCAAGGGCTTTATTGTCTGCGATTGCCTCGGATACAACCTTACCCGCATTCGCCGCAATCGTCGAAAGCGTGTACGCGTCGTTTTCGGGGACCATAACGGTTCTCATAAATTCGGATGCCGTAAGCGATACTACGTCGCCGCCCGCTTCCTCGTTATCGAAATACTCAATCGGAATAGCCGCCGCTCTGTCCATCTTAAGGGTTCTTTCTTCCCATTCGACTTTCGCGCTCGTCTGCTTATAACCGAATCCCGCAGAACCATAATAATCGCCCGAAGGCTGATCAATTCTCGTGTCGCCGTAACCGCCCGCGTTGTTGTTTCTCGAATAACTGTTAAGTCCGCCCGTCTGGAATTTTCTGATTTTAACGGTCTTTGCACCCGTGAATTCCATAAACGCGTTGGGGACGTCCAAAGCCGCCGTAACCGATTCCTGTTTGTAAACTTCGTCGAACGCTTTGGTGCTATACTTGGTAATAAGTTCTATATTGTTACCAGCCATATAGGTTTCTCCTAAAAAAATAAATTTTTAGTCCAAACCGAATATTTTCCTCGCCTTTTTAGTCGCTTCCTCGTCGGATTCTTCCTCGTCCTTTTTATCGGATTCGGCATCCGTTTCGTCCGATTTTTCGTCGGATGCGTTACCGCTCCTTTCGTCAGGATCGTCGCCGTACTCTTTCGCTTTTTCGACTTCTTCGTCGGTCACGCCTTCCGCTTTTTCGCTTTCGTCATCGGCTTCCCAACCTTTCGTCTTTTGATCTTCGGGCGTCATCTGCTTGAATTCGTCCGTAAGTTCATATCCGAGTACGTTTACGAGCGCGCCGAGTTGCTCTACGTCGATTTTGTCGTCTTGGAACATTCTGTACAGCGTTCCGAGTATCGCATTATCGTCCGCGCCCTGCGCTCTCATTTCGTCAAATGCTTTCTTAGCCTCATCGATAGTCATAATTCACTTTCTCCTTTGGATAATCCACAGAATTAGATTGCGTAAAATTTTTACAGTTCGGTTCGTTCGAATCGTAAGTTTTTACAGCCCGAACATCGAAAGAATTTTCTTCTCTTCGGAAACTTCGGGAGATTCGTTTTCGCCGTTTTCAGTGCCTAACCGTCTGAGCGGCGACATCTTGCTTTCCGTCGCGTCCGGTTTCTGCGTCGGCGTGTTCTTCAGTTGCTCGCCCAACTCCGGGCTGAACGGTTTCTTTTCCGATTCAACTGCCACACTCGCTCCTCGCCATTCCGGATGCGTCGCCAATTCTGCGGTAATGTTTTCCTGAGAAACCTCAAGACCTTTCGTGCCAAGAATCGCTTTAACGTCGTCCCAACGTTCGGGAACTATGTTCGTTCTGAGTAAAGCGTTTTCGGCTCTGACTTCTCTGACCGAATTGCCCTGCGCGGCATATTCTTCGTTCAGATCGTCATACGTTTGTCCTTTGCCGAATATTCCGTTCAATTCGTTCTCGTCAGCCACACCGTATCTCGCAAACAATTCTTTCAAAGCCGACGCTCTGCCTTCTTCTCTTGCCTTGCCTGCCAATTTATTGACCTGTGACTGCGTGAATATCGCTTTTTCGACTTCCGGCGCATCAGTCTGCGCTGTGTCTTTTTGCGATAAGTTTTCGGTTTTTACGAAATTTTCCGCGCCGCTTTTTTCTTCAGCCGACATATCGACGGACGGCTCTTCGGTTTTGACTTCGATGTCCTCTTTCGTTCCGTCGGTTTCCTGCCCAGCAGTAAGGGTATCTGCATTGTTTTCGGTAGCGGTCACCTCCTCGTCTTTCACAAACAAATCGCTAAGTTCTTTGTCTGCTTCGGATTCGGGTTTCTTTACCTCTTCTTTGATTTCATTCTGCATTCGGAATTTTACCTCTCTCCTTGAGTTAATATGCCCGACTTAGGGCAGTCGGTATGCCTTTTCGTCTACATAATACCACACATTTTTCTTTTTGTAAAGAGTTTTTACGAAAATTTTTAAAATTTTTGCGGTTTCCCCTGTTACCCCGTTTCTGTATTGCAGTAAGCGGAAAGGAATATCCACACTTCTGATTGAGAAGAGATTTGTTTTCGTTTTCTTGCGACTTTTGCGACTTTTCGGTCTTTTTGGTCGCATTTTCACTGCTTCGTCATAATTTAATGCCGAGTTTTAAATTTAAGTGCAGTTTTTGTTTTCTCCAAAATCTTCGATAATTTCTCGACTTTTTCTACTTTATTTGCCTATTTTTGCGTAAAATAATGTATATTTTTCTATTCCTTTATATATATTTCTTTTCTCGTTTTCACGTATATAATATAGAAAAATACATAATAATATGCCAAAAGAGGGTAAATCCACACCAAAAAAAACGATAATTACAGTAGATTTTTGCGATTTTAAAAATTGCACTTAAAATTGCTTTATTTTACTTTTATCACTCCACTATCACAATTCTTTTTGGCTCGTTTTTAAATTTGTTTGTTTTGTTATATAACTTCATTTGCAAAAAAAATTAGTCGGGTTGCATTGCTTTGTCAAAAACTGCCTAAGTTTGGTTTGGATTATCTCAAAAACTGCCTAAGGTCGCTACGGGAAATTTAAAAACTGCCTAAGGTTGGGTTGGACGCGGGAGGGATGATTCACTTAACACACTCCTGCAAAATACCTTTCGCCCACCACCCCTACCCTGCTTTGCTTTGCTTGTGGAACTTCGGCGAGGGGCGGGGCGGGCGTTCATAAAAGATATATGTTGCCCGTGCCTATATACGCGTATACCCGGGCAAATACGCGACAAAAATATAAAAAATAATTTAAAAAAGTTGTTAAAAATAGTTGATATTGTTATCAATATATAGTATAATATAATCAGAAAAAAGAAAGGGCGAGCCGATGCGAACGGCTTGCAATGGTGATTGAGATGCATATTTCTTTAAGTAACAGTAAACTCGGGGACAAAATCCCTTCGTTTAATCTTCCCGCGATCGTAACTTGTAGATGCGATGCGCCTTGTAAAAAAAATTGCTATGCTTGCAAAGGTAATTGGATGTATGGTAACGTTCAACAATCTTTAAAAAACAACCTGAACGAGTTTATAAACAACCCCGAAAAACTCGAAAAAGACGTTACCGAATGGATCAATAACGGCGATATTGTTTATCGTTTCTTTCGTTGGTTTTCTTCGGGCGATATCGTCAATAAAAAGTTTTTTGAAATGATGATAAACATCGCGAAAAATTCCCCCGATACAAAATTTTTAGCATTTACTAAAAAATTTGAAATCGTCAACGAGTTTATCGCGAACGGCGGAAACATTCCCGATAATTTGCATATCGTTTTCAGTGGTTGGGGAAAATCGTTTAAAGTCGACAATCCGCATAATTTCCCGGTTGCATATGTAGAGTTAAAAGATCCCGCCGAAAATAACATCCCCGAGTTTGCGATCCCTTGTCAAGGCTCTTGCAAGTTCTGCAAAAGTTGTTGGAGCCTGAGAGAGGGGCAAGCGGTTTACTTTAAATTACATTAAAAGCGAACGCCCGGAAAGGGCGTTTTCTTTTTATCTTCGGGTAGCCGTGCAAAACATCCGGCTATCAGACAATAAAAAATATTTTAAAAAACTTGCGAAAAATAGTTGACAAAATAAACTAAATATAGTATACTATATATAGATAAAGCCGAAAGGCAAAAGAGAGGTATATATATGGAATTACAAGAAGTTATCGAAAAGGCAAAAGACAAAAGAAAAGGCGCGTTCGTTTGCATAGAGTATTACGCTAACCCTTATACGTTTGCGGCGGGTAGAGATAAAAACATCGTCAAAAAGTGTAAAGGCGTTTACCGCTTAGGAATAAATTACTCGCACCTGAAAGCGAACGTAAACAAGGAAACGGGCGGGCTTAATGGTAAGGTATGGAAAGACGGCGACGTTAATTATATCTTACAGTCGGAAAAGACGGGCGAATATATGTTGCGAGTTTATACAACGCATACGGTAACGCGTTCTGAATGGACGATAAATGGCGAAAAAACGACGAAGGCGGAACTTGTTGAACAGAAACTCGTCAGCGACAGAAAAAGCAGTCAAACGGCTTGTTTTGACATTAAAATATCAAACATAATAGCAATCGGATAAAATCGAAAAACCGCTCGAAAGGGCGGTTTTCTTTTTGCCTTCCGTAAGCCGTGCTAAGAACTTCGACGACAGAACAGAGCGAACGGAAAAACCACAAAGCACCGCCCGGAGTTTTTCTTGTGGATATCACATCATAGCAGAACAGACGCAAGCCGTGCAAATCTCCGGACGCAGAGCAAGTCAAAAATAATTAAAAAATTTTTTAAAAAGTTTGTTTAAACGGTTGACAATGCTATCTATATGTAGTATAATATAATCAGAAAGTGAGCGGGGAAACGTTCACAAAAAGAGAGGTTGTATATATGAAAGGATACAAAGAATATTTAAAAGTAATTAAAGATTGCGGATGGAATGTTAACGTTACGAATAAAGATATTGAGATAGAAAACTGGTCACCCGCTGGTGAGAATTTGGTTGAATATCTTAACAAAGATGCGGACATTTTTGTGCAAGTGAGCGAGATTGCTCTGTCATTCGATATAGACGAACACGTTGAGCCGTTGATTGAAATGAGAGGAACTTACGGTGTCCCGAGTTCTATAAGTACCCTTATAGAAGATGCGGAAAAGATACAATGTATGTATTCAGAACTCGCAAATAAACTACTTAAAAAGAAAAAAGAAATTGAGGCAAGAAGAGAGAAATAATATGAAAAATTTAAAAGAAGTAAAAGACTTATACGCAACACTTGAAAACAGTTACATTAAAAAATACGGCGACGACGAAAACAGCCGCAAGTATGTTAAATGGTTAAAAAATACATATCTCGATAGCCTAACGGAATTAACATCGGGGGAGATCGTAGAAATTGAAAAGCCGAAGATAAAAACATCGTTTTGTTTTGGTTATGGATTCTGTGGCGTTTCAAGTCAGGAACAGATGAACGAAGCCTCAGATCTTGCGGAACGGGCGAGAAAATCTGAAAAGTTTTTCATTTCGGAAAATCTGAAACAGATAGACGTTCAGATAAAGCAAGCCGAGGACGAAACAAGAAACGGCTATCTGTTCGGAACAGGCTTGAACGGCTTTTATACGGTCGGCTTTATGTCTGAATATAAACATTCAACGTATTACGGAAACAAGCCGCACAAAGTCATTTCTGCCGACGATAGAGCGGGTTACATAGTCGCGTTGAAGAAATGCAAAGAACGTTTTGAAAAACGCTTACAAACGTATTTAAAGCGTTACGGACTTAGAAAAATCAGTTCGTGGGAGTTTTTATGCGACTAACCGAAAGCGGGGAGAAATCCTCGCTTTTTTTATCCCGGTAGCCGTGCAAAATTGCGAGCCGTTCTCCGGGCGAAGAAAAAATAAAAATACTTTCAAAAAGTTGCGAAAAATAGTTGACATTGCTATCAAGATATGGTGCAATATAGATAGTTGAAGGGCGAGAGCCAAAGGAGATTTATATAATATGGAAAGGTTGGTAAAAGTAGTAAAACTTGATGGTACTCAGACGGGCGAAATTTTGGCGACGTTGGATTCCATAATCGAACGCGCTCAGAAGTACGCAGAAGAAGCCGAAGTTTCCGGCTTAAAACAATTTTATCTCAAAGAAGCAGAGAAGTATAAGAAATTATATTTACTGATTTCCGAGGCAAAATTTGAAGTTGAAAAGGATGGTGAATGATATGAAAGTTTTAACAAAAAATGTAAATATAATGAATCGCGAGTTCGTATTGATAACCGATACGAACCCGAAATACCATAACAGAACGGAAAACAATAACACATATTACGGTCTGATACCATACGAAGAACTCGAAGATGGTAAAATGAAAAGAGCGTTAAACGGCTTTGAAATCGCTATTGCGGATACTCCCGCCGGATCAATCGATAGAAAGACAAAAGAGTTAAGGCTCAAACAATGGTCGAAAGAACACCCGGGACATACCGAAAAGCAGGCGATTGAATGGATTATGGAGAATTTATTATGACGATAGAAGCGTTAAAGGAAGCCATAGGACGGCTTTTAATCGCCCGAAGAGAAGCGGACGGCAATCAGGTCGAACAGGATAGAATAACGGCTAAATTGACGAAGTTATACGATTTAAAATACACAATGCTCGAACAGCAAGCAAAGGGAGAATAAACGATGATTATATTAGCGAGAAAAGGCTCGATATGCCTTGTAAAATATGATTGCGGACTTTATGGCGTTGAACGTCAAACAAAGGCAGTCGCCTATGGTATGATGTACACCGAAGATAAACAATCCGCGATAGATTATTTCAATAAAGCAATAAAGACAACGCGATCCACTAAAAACGATTTTAACCTTAATATTTACGCTCACACATAACATATATATAAATCTCAATCAAGGAAAAGGACGGGACATTGCGTTCCGCCTTTTTTCTATATAGTCCGTGCTAATCTCCGGGCGGCGGGTTGCGGACGGTTTCAGGATAAAAATATTTTAAAAAAGTTTGTTTAAATACTTGACAACGCTATCTATATATGGTATAATATACTTGCAAGTGGATGGAAAGCCATTGCAAAGGAGATTTATATATGGACGAAAAGAAAACGTACAACATGATTGATGATTTCAGGCTATGGCTATTTAATGAAATCATAAAGCAAAAAACTGAAGAAGATGGCGATGTAGCCGTTTCGGAATGGTTAAAAGAAAGTTTTGGACTTAACAATTCAGAGTTGACTATGTTAGGCTTGTGTGCCGTTTATGACGAAGAAAACGAAGATCGCGGGACGGATGACGGCGAAAGAGAATACCGCTCGATATTAAGCGAAACAGCGGACAAAATAAACTCAGGGAGGGCGTAACAATGAGAAAACCATTATACGGCGAAAATTACATGGGCAAAAGACGCTTTACAGTCAATATTATAAAGCCATTAGCAAGGCAGGCAGGCTTTAATGATTGCGATTATATCTTTGACGGTGACGAAGAATATTTACATGTCACCTGCGAGAACAACTCGTTTAAAATCTGCGTAACGGCAGATAGTTGCTTGGCAATGGTTAAAGACTTTTTGCAAGGCATACAAGGCAAATAACAAGAATAAACGGAGCGGAAATCGTTCCGTTTTTCTTTTGTCTTATATAGCCGTGCAAAGCCGTCACCCCGCACCCCGAATCCGCGTTACGGCGCGTAGCCTATCGGAGAATATCCACAACAGAAAATCACTTTATCTCCGGGCAGTCCGATGAGGTCCGTGCTACTCGGTAGCCGTTCCCGGGCGGACGGTTTCAGGATAAAAATATTTTAAAAAAGTTTGTTTAAATACTTGACAACGCTATCTATATATGGTATAATATAACCATAAAAGAAAGGAGATTTATATTAATGACAGAATTTAAAGATATTAACTTGTTAGAACTCGGACACATTGACGAAAACAAAACGTTTAAATTTCCGGAAGATGATATCGAAAGATCCCTTATGGATTTTATAAAGCAATATCCCTATGTTGTATTACATCAGGGTGTATGGGCAACGGGCGAGAAAGTTAACCCGAATTACGCGATACAAGTTGCAAATAAAAGCGGTTGGGGCGCAACGGTTAAACTCTCTTATAATAACGAATGGATGGACGGAGAAGTGAACGGAAAATCTGAAATCCATTTTTACGTTCCGTCAGCAAGCGAAATGCTTTAATTGCATAAATATACATAAAGGAAGTAGAACGCAATGGATCGTAAATTCTTAGATTATGGCAACAAGCAACCATTTCCGAGCATAAAAGGAATACTAATAAACTTAGCGTTATGGGCATTTATCGCGGGCTTTTTCGCCCTCGGTATGCTCATAAACGGGAATTTATAAGGGGTGAGATAATGGACGAAAAGCAACGCGAGTTATATTACGGATTATACCGCAGAATGTACGCGTTCGGCATCTTATCGCTCAGACAATTAAAGGCAATCTACACGGATAACGCAAGCAACGAAAGCAAGTTCGCGGCGGCGGGTGGTAACGCTTACGAGTCGTTTAAAGCAAGCCAAAGCGCATTGTTTGAGGTTATCCAAAAGGTCGAGAACGAGATGTTCTGAGGGCAACAGAAAAGGACGGCGGGAAGTCCGTCCTTTATTACTCTGTATTGATATGACTTGCACGGCTCGCGGTATCACGTCCGCAATATATCGGTATGTAATATTCCACATAGCAAAGCCTGTAAGTACCCCTACAAAACGGATACATCCCGCACGGGCTTACACCTACAAAATAGATACATTGCCTCGCAAAACCCCGCATAAATTCTAAGGTTTTCTATTTTGTGCGTCGCTTGCGGTCGAATGCTTGCACGGGTACTCGGTCGTACAGTTTCTGATACACTTCCCGACGGAAATTATAGTAGTCCTGCTCGCTCGTAATCCGCTTTGGCTTGACTTCCGCGTATGTCTGAACGAGCAAATTTTGCGGAGTATCAAGCACGGTACGGATAGGAATCGGCTTCAGTCGATGCCCGCAATACGGACGAGTAGTCAGCCAATACGGCTTTCCCATAACTTCCTGAACCGTCATAATATGCCGCAGTTCAATGTACGATAGCACGGCAAGATACAGTTCAGGCTTCACCCGCGAACGCCAATTTTTATCGACGTAAATTTTGCCTTGCAGGTCGCGGTGATCGCTCGCTGAATTCGGGTGCGTTGTGCAGATAAAGAATATAAAGCCCCTATCAAACGCACGGCGAACGGCGTCCTTTTTGACCTCGATCCGCGTACTTTCCGAGGATCTCTTGCAGGCATAAAATATCCGATTGAACGTCGCAGTCTGAGCCAAAATATCCGTCCATTTTCCGCTCTCGGTTGCTCTTTTAGTGGCACGGTAGACTTGCATAACAGCGTCTAAAATTGCATAATATTCACCTTTTTTTGCATAATTATACATTTTTAACGCACGGCTATAGGACTTTTCAAACTCCGATATGCTCGTTTTTCGCTCTATTCCGTCTACTATTGCCTTAAACGCTTCGTCCGTCATCCGCTTGTAGTCTAAAATTGTTAGTGGGTTTTGCTTAACTTTCATTAGAATTTCACCTGATTAGCACGGTATTGCTTAATAAAAAACGGACGAAAGACCGCTTTTCTCTCGTCCGCCACACTAATTTATACGTTTTCTTCTGCGCCGATTTCGCCGTTTGCCTCGTTTTCGAGCGTCGGTTCGCCGTTCATCCCGGGTAAATTAGCCCCGCCGCCGGCTATTCCGAGCATTCCCTCGTCACGCGGACGCGTATGATGTTCGATTAGCCACTGCTTTTCGCGCTCGAATTCGTCTGCCGGAAGTGTATCGCCGTACAGTTTTGCCATATACATTTCTTCGGAAATGCACTGCGCGTCCAAAGCCGCTCCGAGTTTTTCGAGTTTGTTCTCATAACTATCGTCTGCAAACTCGCTGAACTTCACCGATATATCGTAGTCCCGAACGGTTATCTTCTCGCTGTCCATCAACTCTTTCGCACACAGTAACTGCGAACACAAAGATTTCAGGATCAGCGTTTCGCTATCGATTATCCCGTTTCGCGTGAATATCGTTACTTTTTCTTTCTCACGTTGAGCCTCGGCGTTGTCTTTCTTTGCTATATCGATTCCCAACGTCGCCGGCGACATTACACCGTTTATGATTTGTAAGAGTATCTGCACGGCTTGCTCGCTGTACTGCCCGAAGTCGATATTCGGTTGCGTCGTCTGCACGGCTTCGCCCGTACTCGTTCCATCCGAATTCCGCTGTCCGTTTATTATCGTATACTTTCGGTCATACGCATGCGGCTGTATCGGCATTCCCGTTTTCGGATCCCTCTCGAGATAATCTGCATTGAAGTATTCAACTGGTGTGGATTTTCTCACACTGTTCGATGCTTGCGATAAGCACTGATCCAAATCATCGAACAAATCGATTTTGCCTGTGAATATCGATCTGCCGTACCCGCCGACTTTCGACGTATTCGCAAATAAGATACAAGGCACTGCGAGCAGTAAATTGCAGTTCGACACTTTCATATCCTGCAACTCTGCGAACTTCTCTATGCTTTTCAAGTCTATTTTTTCGGCGGCGGCTATGTCATCGTCGCTTCCCGATAGTCTGAACAATTCGTATTCGATCGCAAGATAACGGTTATCTTCGTCTTTATCGTATTTTATGCTTCGCGTTTCGGCGAGCATATACTGTTTCCCATCTTCTGCTGTGTAGTAATCTTTAAAAACCACACTCACTATCCGATTGCTTTTATATATAAAGTCGACGTTCTCTGCTCTGTAATATGTTGCGAACGGATAATCCGATATGTCTTTATCCCAACATATTTTATAACAGCCCCAACCCTCGACTAACGTTAGCGGTAACTGTTCCTGTCTGTACACGTCTTTCAGCCGCCCCTCTTCGATTATCTTTCTCAGGTTCGCGTCGACTATGTTCTGCCCGTCCCCGGTAACTTTCGAACTTATCGTCGGAAATCGGCATATCCCCACAAGCGTATCGACTATGTTCCGGGGCTGTCCGCTATGCGTTCTCTTGATATCCGTTTCGGTCGACGATATCGCCCAAAAGTAACTTCTCTTGTTTCTCGCATAAAACGGCTCGTAGTTTGCTTCGTACATATTCGCGTGGGTATAGTAATTCAGTAATTCGTCACCGTCCCCACCGTACCATATATTATATTCGCGTATACGTGTACGTGTGAGCGCGTCATTATTATTTATAAAAGTCAGTCGCTCGGGGTCGGGCTTTCCGTTCTCTTTCGCTATCCCGCTACGTCCGAACAACTTCTTCTGAAACCATTCCTTAATCGTCATAAAGTCCTTTGAACCTCTCTTTTTCGGTCATTTTACCTTTATTAATATAAACGCCTTCTCTATACTCAACTTGTCGCATTGATTCTTCATATGGGGTATAAAAAGGGTAGTAAGTTGGGCAATTCGGAATCTGTGCGCGCATTTCCGATTCGTATTTCGTATAATTTAAAAAAAATGGAAACGATATTAACTGATTTGCTTTGGCTCGAGCAAAATCGTGAACGCTTATTGTGGTATATTCTACGAGGAATTTTATCCAAGGATTTTTTTGTGCCGCATTTTGCAATCCCTCATAACTACTCACTCTAATCTTTCCACCGATAAACCAGTCGCATTTTATTAAAAATGGATAATCTTTATTACATTCCTGCTTACTCGGTTTCCACCTTATTGTATAAAAAAATCGGTGTACTTCACCGCTTCGTTTGTAGCCGGTGTTTCACCGATTTTTAAAGGAGTTACTGTACGAACAATAAGAGCGCGCGTAAAATGATTCCGTTCTCCCTGAGAGGCAAGCAATTCCCTTGCAAACCTATCAATCATAGTAAAAACTCTCCTTATTTATTATTATTTTTATCATTATATTTACCCGAACCCAAATCGTTGATAATGGTAACAGAGGGTTGGGGAGCGACGTTGTCGTCGAGTTTCATAAAGTGCTTAATCATGCAAGCCATAGCGGTATTATTCCCGCGTTGAGCGAGGTTAGAGATAGCGCGTCTTGCCCAGAGATTAGCGACGCCTATGAGGTTAGCATAGGTATCGTTGAAATTCATATTATAGGCGATATTGCAAAACTTATCGAGGTCCGAAGCGGAGCAGTGCAGTAAGAGAGTGAAGTCTTTTTTAGGAGTCCACACAGAGCAAAGGTTTTCGAAGTCCTCGAGAGTGAAGTCGAAGTTTTTGATATGCTTATCGGGGCGATTAGGCTTACGGAGGAGGTCCATATAGACCTTAGGTTCGACATCGGACTTATAGCCTTTTTTAGAAGAAGCGGCGAAGTCGGAGGAGTCGGGAGCGGGGGGGTGATTTTTGACTGTGACGACGTCGGAATCGTTATCGAGGAAATCGTTATCGAAGTCGTTATTCGGCATAGAGAAAAGCACCACCTTTGAGAAAAAATATATTAACCGAAAATGGAAAATTCAGAGTCCAAAAATGGCAAAGAATTTACCAAAACGGAGTAATTTGCAATAAACGAAAGAAGGACCACACAGAGGAAACGAAGCAATCCAAATTGTCCGAAACCGAGTGTATTGCCCGAATTCATAATGCCTCTCTGAAGCCCTCTTTAGCCCCTCTGAGCCTCGTTTACTCTTTTCCTGAAGTCTTTCTCGACCTCGTCGCGAATTCGCCTTGTAACCGCCTTTCTGCCAATCATATCAAGAAACTCGTCGAAATACAAATGGAACCAATTGAGGTCGTGAGCTTCGGCGGCTTTGCGAACGATGGTGAGCATATTAGGCGAGGGGGACTGAATTTGGGAATATACCGAATCGGGAGGGACCTGAGATTGCGAATTGCGAGGATGTTTAGCGCGATAGGCAACGGAGGCATCCGAGTAGGAATAGACGCCGAGAGCCTTATGGACTGCGGCGAGTTTAGGATGGAGAAAGATTTTCCGTTTCCGTTTTTTATCGAGTCGTTTAGCGAGGTTGAGAACGGTTGGTGTAACGGAAAAGAACTTAAAAACGAGTTTAGGGTAAGCGGCAAGAGCGGAATCGTCAAAGAAATCGGACTTGTCGAAAGGCACTCGGGAATCGTCGTCGAGAGAGGACGAAACGAGCCTGAGGAATTTAGAGTTCTCGAAAGCGGCTAAGAAGTCGGCTTCGTAGAAATTGAAGCGTTGAAGTCCGCAGCGTTGAGGACCTTGAAAGTAAAGGGTAAAGCAACGCAGACGATGGCGATAAGCGATCGAGGGAAATAATGCGGGCTGGGTGTGAACACAAGACGCGGGAGTAGTTAAAGAACCCAAAGAATCCGACGTGGCAGACACATCAAGCGAGAAACCACAATCGGAAAGAAATTGCGAAACTACAGCGTTGTCGAAGTTATCGGAAGATTGCATAGGGGTAGAAAGCCTCCGAGATAAGAGTCAAAATTTTACGAAGTAACGAGCGAAGAGCGAAAACTCCGAACCCGTTATTCGCCTTGAGTATAGCACACCGAAACGGGAATGTCAAGAGTTTTTTTGCAAATTTCCGAAAAAATTTTTTTGGTGCGACGAAAATCAAACGGGGAAGCCGCCGAGAGCAAACGAACGTCCTCATACGCATGATACGCAACCGAAAGCGAGCCAAAACAAAAAATTGCAAATTTCGCAGTTTTTTGATTGACAGCCCCGAATTTTTTAAAATATTGCAAACTTCTAACTGACATAATTTTAATTTTTCAAGCCAATTCAATTTTAAGTGCAATTTTAAATTTTCTCAAAATCTTCTGTATTTATCTTTATTTTTTTTTCTTTTTTTCCATAAATCACGAAAAATTATGTATTCACGCACATTATCTTCCTTACATGTATGTATACGCATGTAGATTAATATAAAATTATACATAATATTGCGCGTGAGAGCGAGCGTTTCATTAGAAATTATCTACGATTTTTGCAAAAACGGATAGGCACTTAAACTTCAAAAAAGTGTCAAAAAGAGGCATTTTAGGCAGTTTATTTTTCATTTAGGCAGTTTCTTTAAAGGCAAAAGCCAACTTTTTTTTATATAACTGACTAAAAAAAACGGGGGTGGTATGTAAGTGATTTCCCGACATTATTTCAGAGTGATAAAAACGTAGCAAGATATAGATAATTTACAAATTGACAAACGTTGACAAGCGAAAAGCAAAAAGGGGGGACATTTGCCTAAAATAACTCAAAAAATAAATTAATCTGAAGTGTGGATATTAAAAAGACAAACATACGCAAAGCCTTATAAAAAGATATGTGAAAAGGTATTTCCTACGCGCGCGCATGTGTGTATGCGTATGCGCATTATATAATATGAAAGCCCGAAAGTCGAACGCAGAATGAATCGCAAAACATAAATAAAGCAAATCAAATCCCAAAAATAAAGCAAAAAGAAAAATCTGCATAGGAAAATCCCACGCAGATTGTATCGAAAAATAATTAAAATCAGTTCGAAATATTACTTAAAAATACGTAAGCCGTCGCCCCAAAATCGTAAAATCCAAAAGCCGCTCAGAAAATTTCCACTATATATTGTGGTTTTTTTTTGAGGCAGAATTTTCGTCGTCCGATTCGTCGGATTTTGGAAAGTTTTCGGAAGAGTTTTTCTTATCGTTTTTGCTCAGCAAAGTTTCGCGCTCGATATCTTTGTATGCTTTGTAACGAAAATACGGTATGAAAACCGAGGCGATAATCCCGATTTCAAGTAGTCCCGCAAATATAAATATTAATAATATCAGCATACCCGAGGTCCCCTTAATTGAGAGATAGACGTCAGAAGCGTTTGCTTTACTTCGGTAGGTGTCTGTCCGGTCGTTTTGGATATCCGAATCATACTCATTCCGTTCATCCACTGCAGCAGTGTGGGCATTTCCGGATAGACAGGCTCAGAGTAGAACGTACCCGCATTTTTGAAATAATTGATAGCAAACGTAGGAAAACTTTCGTTGCCGAATTTATAAGCCTTGAGAGCGTCTAAAACGCCCGAAAGCGTATAGTCGGCAGTCAGTCCGTATTTCTTTGAAAGAAAGTCCACAAGCCGAAGTCTGCTGACGAGCGGTGTCTTGTAAAACTGCTGAGCGTCGGAGCGGGCTTTTGCGGCTTCGGATAAAGTATCGAAATACCCGAGTGAGATTTTTTCGCCGCCTAAATGAACGTATGCGCGATACTTATGCGAATAGTTTTCAAAGGTAACGCCGGTCACGCCGGTCGTATTGTTTTTTGCTAATGCCATAATATATGTTTCCTTTATTAGTATTTAACGCGTCGCAATGTAACGCATTGCAAGGCGTTTTATTAAAAAAGTATTGTAGTAAGCAAAAGAACCGGAAACGAAATCGTCGCCGGTTAATTGCAAAAGTCAGATATAATAGATAGAATCCTCGCCGAGTAGCGGAATCTTTTCGCCGTTTTTGAGCAGTTTTAATTCCTTACGATATTTCGGTAAAGCGAACCCGAAATCGAGCAGAAGTTGAAACCCGCGACGAGTGGGCTGTTCTTTAAGCGGAGAATCGTCGCTAAAAAGATACTTCTTTTTACAGAGCAGTTTCTTGAGTGTAGAGTTTGCTTTCATATCGAGAGCAGAACTTTTCCCGGGGTACCACATATACGCCTGATGCGACAGAACGGTGTAGAGCATAGCGGCGTAGTCTTTTTTTGTTACGAAGCGTAAAAACATATCAATACTCATCCTCCGATTTATTTGCATAAGATTCGAGCGTCTGAAGATACTTTGCGGTATACTCGACGTTAAGATACGAAATTTTATATTTCTTAGCGAGTTCGGTTATCGCGTAAAGAACCTCGTGGGAAGTGCGCGGTATTGCCATATCTTTGAGAACGGCTTCGATTAAAACAGCCCCGGTCGAGCCTACGCCTTTTATTTTGCGCAGTTCGGCGCGACTGAGTTTTGCGATATCCGAGATATACGTATATCCGGCTTTTTCGAGCGCGCAGATATATCGGTAAGGAAAGCAATGTTCGGATATTTTATCGTTGAGCGGATTTTCCGGCGCGATAGAATTATAAGTAGGCTCTGTGAGTGGATTTTCGGCAACACAAGGCAAATAAAAGAACCGCTTGAACTCGACTTTACCGATAGTGTTTATTGCCTTATGAAGCCAAACCTGAGCGGCTTGACGCGAACAGGAATATTTTTTGCTTATCATAGCGTAAGACCAGCCGTCGCGTTCGTGAAGCAAAACGATATCGATATCGCGTGGAGAAACGCCTGCGGCAGTTGCGGCTTTGTGGAAGTTAGCGGTAAAGTTCTCGATATCGATTCCGTCGATGGACTTACCGAATAGTTTTAAAATTAGATTATAGGGATAATTAATATTCATTAGGAAAACCTTTAGTTGTAAAATACTTTTATTTTGGTGTCGATAGGCTGAATTAAGATTTGCGACTGTTTGATTTTTTTGGAATCGGACAGGTTCTCGGAAACGACAACCTTGAGATACACGCAACAGAGCGCGATTGTGTCAGACTCGTTAATACTACGAATCTGAATGAAAGCATACGTTTCGTCGGTCTTTTGAACGATATTTGAAGCAATCGAACAAGTGGTCTTGGCAAATCCGAAATAGATATTCTTTTCGATTTCAGCATTTGCGATTTCGGCGATCCACTCGTCTTTTGTTTTACGACCTTCGGAAGAGCCGCAACTCTCGGGCATACAAGACGAGATATTAAAGCCGAGAGCGACGACCTCGAGAACCAAAAGCAAAGATAGAGCAAACATAAGCCATTTAGGAAGTTTATTCATTACGACATTACCTCTTTTTAATCGACGCAGGCTCGAGCATATCTGTGGTGAAAATCATATATTTATGTGCTTTCATAGGGGAAGAGAAATTTGTTAATTCCACTCTTGTAAACCCACATTCAGAACTGTATATTCTTTTTATAGTTGCGTAAGTGCCGCAAAGCGGCGACATAAAGCAAGTAAAATACATACTGTCCTTTTTAATGCAAATATCGGCAGGGCAACAAGGGTCTACACCAAACTCACGTTTGAGATCGTCCCAAGAACGAAACCTTACGCGGTCGCCGACTTTGAAAGAATATTTAGAAAATTCGACTTTCTTTAGTTTTTTTACTCTGCACCACCATTTTCCATTTCCGCCAGTTGTTCCCTTCTCCCAACGAACACGAACACAGTAATCTACGGCGTCGGATTTATGATCGTCAAGTTCCACTATTTCTCCGCGCGTACCTTTGGGCGGGAAAAATTTTGTATCGAATGGGCTGATCTCGTCAGAAATATATTCAACGATATCACCAACTTTAAATGAATCTGCGTGTTGATAGATATTTCTTATATCAGCAGCAGAAATCCACCATTCTCCGTCACCACAAGTAGAACCTTTTGCCCAACGTACCAATACGCCTTGCCCCAAAATATCTATTACTTGTCCGAGCGTTCCTTTGGGCGGAAATACTCCGAATCTTTTATAATCAAAGATACATTCGACGATATCTCCGAGTTTAAAAGGATTTTTAGGTTGTTTTATGTCCTTTTCATTTCGAGCCTATCAAGAGCGATCTTCGCGCCCGTTTCAAAATCGAACTTGTCGTCGGGATGACATTTTGCTTCGGAACGGTTTAAAACTTTTCCATTCTGTTTTAAAACGGCATAAGTAGTCTTGCCGTCGGTTGTTATGTGAATTTCCTGATTAATTTTCATTGTTATCTTTCTCCTTTGAGGCACTTAAACTGAGATAATTAAGCCCCGAAACAGGTACCTTTTGTACGTTAATACTCATATTAAATTCTTTCAAATCGGGCATTATCTTGTTTAATTTATCAACAATTTCACCGACCTCAACATCAATGTGGTTTTTATATTGAGCCTTTCCGACAATTCTTTTATTGCAAATAGGACAAGCACAAAAATATTCCATTTTAATCATTTTATTTCACCCTTACTTGCATTGCTTGTGCAAGTTACCTTATTAGGATTTTTCTGACACCACTGACAAGGGCTATCGCCGACATAAGGTGTTTTAAGCTGTTTCGGATTATTCGGGCAACTGTCGCAAGGATTTTCATCCGGAGAAAATACTCTTTGACGAATTTCTGCTCCGTCTGAAGTTTTCTTTAAAAGCACATACTTGTCAATGTCGGGGAATTTGTTTTGCGACTGACTTACACCTTTATGAGGCAGGTTTGTTATACAGCAAGGGCAAATTATTTCGGAGTTGCACACATCCTCGTTTTCGTAGATAAATTCGCAACCGCAATACGGGCAGGTTATGTGAAAATTTTTTACGCCGTTTTTATGATTTTTATCATATCACTCAAATTTAGCCCCGAACGGAGCCTTTGCCTCCTCCTTTCTTTTTTCTTGCTCTGCTTCGTAGTTAATTGCCGAACTCACGATTTCCAAAACCTTTAACAGCGGTGTTTGTGTTTTCTTTGCGAAATCGCACATTATTGTTTCGACGCCCGCGAGAACGGACAATTTACTTCCGGCAAACTTGCATTTAATATTACCATCAATACTTTCAAAATGAATGATTGCATTTACCAACGGATTTTTCTGAACCTTTCTTAATTTTGACATTGCTATCTCCTTTGATTATATTATACGCTTATTATATGGCGTTGTCAATTAATTTATGCTATTTAATTGTATTTATTTGAGTAAAATGGATATAACCGTATTTCTTATGAAAATCTTCGAGAGGATGCTTTTGATTATCGCCAAAATCTTTCGAAGCGATTGAAATACATATTCTTTTGCAGAATGGCTGCACTTTGTCGTGGACTTCTTGACGAGTTAAGAATTCGCCCTCTCTGACATATTGCCCGTCGCTTCTACGATATGCATCGATTAGCGGAGCTATAGCATATTCGTCTGCGTCTTTGAACTGAATCGCCATAATATGTGTATTCCAATTCAGAGCGAGATTTCCGAGTTTACTTGCGACCAAATCGGTTAGTTTGTTGTTAAAATCGTTTGCGTTACACGCCAAAATTAAACCTTCGTAATTCATACCTCATTCCCCCAACAATCCCAACCGTCGGCGTACTGACGAGCAAAGAGTTCAATGCGAGGTTTATCGCCTATAAGTGTAGTAATTTTATCTCTTACAACGGCAGGTTTTGCAGAATGTCTTGTTAAAGGCTCAAAGACGAGTTGTCCGACACTCGGAGAAATGCGTGACGGTTTGCCCTTTACAGCGATAAAACAAGGCTCAGAATTGCCTCGCGTCCAGCGTCCGAGTCCAAAGAAACAACATTTCTTCATTACTTCGTCTATAGAATTGCTTTCGTTGACTGCTTTACGCATTGAGTTTATATCTGCCGATTTATTAAGTTTTATCCATTGAAACGCAATAGACTTAAACTTAAATCCCCAAGCCTTTATAACCTGTAATGCCTCGTCCATTTTAGGGTATGTTGCCCACATAAATAAAACTGCATTATCGCTTGCGAGTTTGTTTATAGGCAGGGCTTGGATGTCGGCTAAACTCATTGTTTCGTATTGAGCCGCCGCCGCGCCCGAGCAGTTCTTATCGTTATAAGCCCAAGGCGGATCTGCGTATATAATATCGTACTTTTTATCTGTATTAAAAATGTCTACTTTCATAATATTTATTCCAATTCCTTTCTATTGTTAAATTCGACTTTTATTTACTTTCTTTCCTTTTTCAGCCATTCTTGAAACGAACTGAAAAAATTCGTGTTTGCACGTTTCAAATACTCCAACCTCGGATGCGGCTCTTTATATTCTTCCGTTTCGCTATCCCACTCGATCGGTCCTACGAGCCATGTTACGAAATCTTCATTTGACAGGCTATTTACCCATTCACGATTTGTCATAACTTTATCACCTTTCTAAAATCCTTTTACCTTTTTCCTTACGATTAAAAATACACTATGGCATTCCTTTTTGGCTCGCCAAAGCAATTTTTTCATTTTGAACCAACTGTTCGTAAATTCGCAAAATTTTAATCCGACTTCATCGTTATTCCAACCGCGTATTTCATACTTTCCGCCCATTATTTCACCTCTATATCCGGTAATTTAAAATCAAAGTAAATTTTGTAATGCCATGGATCCGTATGCGTTCCGCTGATATCGTCAACCACGTAAAGCGTATAATCGGTGAGGTACACATAATTCTTTTTGTATTTACTTGGACCGACTTTTGCCGTTACGACTAACTCTTTGTTTTCTGTATCAGTTTCGATATTTATATAGCCCTCTATAAGCATTATTACCTTGTCGGTTCGGGCGTTGTAAACCGTAACGCGCCGTTCGCACTCGAAATATTCCGCTTGCCTTGATATGTTGTGATTAACCCTTTCGGCTTCTGAACAGCCGCTTGCGCAGATTAAAACACAAACGGATAAAATTGCTATTAAAATCTTTTTAATTTCCATCGTTTTCTCCTTGATTATTATTTTCTTCTATTTTTTAGGATATATAAGGATATATGCAACACGTAAAGAATAAATCGTATTTAATTTATCTTTTTCAATATTCGGATATTTATCGAGTATAATATCAAATGATTCTTTATCGGTATCTTTTGCTTCATCAATAAACGCTCCGTAATAATCTGCGTCTAATAAAATACTCTTTGTTAATTCGTGAAAATTATTTATCGCTTTCTTTACTGTCGGATCTTTTTGCGTATATCCATCGGAAAGCGTTTGCAACCTTTCACATTCCGTTATAGTTAATTTTCGGATAATATAAAAACCGTCGGGTAATTTTATCGGGTATTGCTTGCTTTTAATTGTTATAAAGCCGTCTTTCACTTCATAGACGTTTTTGTCTTTTGTAGAGAGAACGGCGTATAGTCCTGTTTTACCGCCCATTCCACCACCGCCAGCAGATTGTGTTACGGATTTCCCGTTAATGCTATATATGCGCATTGCCTGACTTGTCGAAAGTTCACCGTTTGGACGAGGTAACGCACCGACTCGAATCGGCTCAGCGACAGCCATTGCCGCGTGTCCTCCATTCGTAACAAAATTTGCAATTCCATTCTTAAAGTATTGAGCCTTAATTGTATGAGATTTTTCGCCCTTACAAACATTTATAGGTTCGGTAATCATTTCCCTCTGACAGCGTTCTAACGTGTTCCATGCACACGCTCCATTATATGAGGCAGTTAAACAGTAACTCTTTTTATTGCTTGATAGGCTTTCACCCGATTCAAGAATATCTTTTAATAATATCCCTCTATCTTCGGGCTGTTCAACTTCGCCGCAATTATGAACATAAAACCGTTGGCGATTTTGTGCCGAAACAAGAGCAGAATTTATTTCAATATATCTTGCTCCTGTATCTTCCATAAGCAAAGAACCGTCCCAAACTTTTAATTCTTTCTTTATTTGGTCTTTAATTGCTTGTGCCGCAGATTTGTTATTTTCGTAAAGGAAAAAATCGGGTTTAAATTTTTCTTTTGCAATTAAATAATTTTTAAACAATTCCCAACCTAAACCCTCTGCAGTTGTTTCACGATTATTTTTTTGGGCTATGCTCCAAAACGTACATGGACTTCCGCCGATAAGTAATTTTATTGCCATTATTTTATCTCCACAGGAATTACTCCCAATCCCCTATCCTTACAAAATTCTATAAATTCGTTTGCCTGAAGTTCCCGCATAAGTCGCGCAAGAGTAAACTTCTCGGGATGCTTTATTTCGCGATAATCGTAGACCTTTGTAACCGAGTTAAAATCAGTCCATTTCATTCGCTTGCCGTATTCTGAACTTCTCGGCACATATCTAAGTTCCCAATCGGTCAACTTATCCATTTCCCTTTTGCCTTTGAAAATCGGCTCGGTAATCCAAATTCCCTCAAAGTACCCCGCTTCCAATAAATGCAGTAATGATTTATCTTCTGTGGTGTATGTTATCGTCTGACTTGCGGGAAGTTCGCCGTAACGTATTTGCGGATTATCGAGTAGCCAACCGTGGTATCTACATTCGATGTCATTAAGATAACTTGTTTCAAAACATTGATATAGAACTTTCATTTCTGCTTCCTTCTTTCCTTTTTTTTATTGTTCCATTCTTCCTTTACTTGTTTATATGCTTCTTTTAATTTATCGCAAGGCTTTCCGCTACAATATCCTTCGGTGCAGTTACAACATAATCTTATCTCGCATTGCACTCGCATTGTCGCGTCTTTCCGCATATGCCTAATTTTACTATCGACTGATGTTTTGCCTTTTATCGGCTCAAAAATACTTATCTTCTTCCGAACCATTTCAAAAATCCTCGTCGATATCTAAGTTATCTTTGTAGTTTGCTTTAAACGGACAAGTTTCGCTTTTGTAATCGTTGACCCTGCAATCGCACGCAACGCACATATTATATACGGCGCAGTCCTTAAATTTCTCCGGCGTTTCGCAACTCGTACATTTCCACAACCGCAAATCCTCGAGTGTAGGCTCAATGTCCTCGCTTGCAACGTTCGATATCGTAACCCCGCCCGAACCGTACCGACTTACCAAATCGATTTTATTATCGCGGTTCATTGCGAGAACTTTCTTGCGATATGCCGTTCCTAAACGGTCGAAAATCGAATCGTTTGCCTTGTCCAAGCAAGTTGCCGCGGTCTTTAAGTTTTTGGCTTCAAACGGGCTAAGAGCGTCCGAGTTTGCCAAATCTTTTATAATTTGAGTAATTCCGACGACAAAGAAATGTCTTGCTCTGTCCCTTGTAGTAAAATAATCTTTCATTTCGCATTCCTCCTGCGTTTTATGGCTTAATTATAGCATATAAAAATAGCCTTGTCAACTAAATAACAAGACTATTTTAAAAATTTTTAATTTTCTTCTGATTCCCGTATAACAATTCCCACGTCACTGATTGCGTGAACAATGCTGTGTGGTGTTACTATTTTCTCAACAATTGCGTTCCGATACGGACAGGGCTGAACTTCGGGATGTACTTTGAAGTAATCCGAATCGTTATAAGCGAAGGAAATCTGCCAATCCATTCCCCGCCAAAGCAGTTCGTCATGCCTAACGCGGCTTTTATTCTCTATTTCATAATGTTCTTTATAGAGATATACTGTGGAATTGTGTCCGACAAATCGCTCTACAAAATCACAAAGTTTGATATTTTCTTCAATCATTCTTTTACACCTCTTGCAAATTCGTTGATAAATTCGACTTCGCCCTCACCGCCAAGAGCGTTGGGAATTGAAATTTTCTCACAAAGAAAACGTTCAAGCCCTGTATTTTTGTCTATATATCGTGTCATTTGAATTTTTAATTTCCCGCCGAGATGTTTTTTAAAAAAAGAATACCACTTTTTATTTTGCAACGGCGTTTGGCAACGAATCATTATTTTATAATTTCCGCGATTCTGTTTATATGGGTGCGTCTCGGTTAAATTCCAAATAAGTTCCTGCCCGGGATAGTCAATTATCATTTTTCTTTCTCCTCAAGTTTCTTTTCTAATTTTTCGATACGCTTTTCAAGTCTTGCCACGATTATTGAAAATAACGCAGACTCAAAAGACGCAACGATAAATATGATGAGTAACAATGCTTGCGTGTCGGTCATTTTTTCACCTCGCCTACCAAAATTTCCCAACCGTTTGCTTTTAAGACAGAAACACAATCGCCGTTTTGCCAATCTATGAGCGTGTATAAATCGAGCCACTCGTCGTCAGATAATTGTGCTTTATCAATCCAATGCCGAAGAGTTCTTTCGTAGATATAAATTTTTCTTTTGTCGGGTTCTTCCGAATCCTGCTCGGCAAATTCCTTTGCAAGCGTTTCTTTAATTTTGTTTAAGTAATAAATATGTATCTTTTTCATTTTAAAAATTCCACCAATATTTTTGTCAATTCGCTTTCCGTTGCTGTATAATCACGTTCGATAAATTTATATGTTACGGGATCGTAAGACGCACCTTTGCGGGCTTTTTCTTTAAATTGTTCCACAAACCCTCTAACCGCATTTTTCTTTTCGATTTCAAGAACGTTTTTCATGTTATTAACAAACGCCTCGTGTTCATCGAGTTCCTTTTTTAGTTCGGATTTCAGCAGTGCAATTTCTTTTGCCGCTTCGTTGTCAAGGTCAACCTTGCGATATCCTGCATTGTAAAGAGTTTTTGCGATGGCATTGATTTGTTCCCATAGAACGGCTGAAATATTTGCTTTAATATACTTATCTCCACAAGGAATATCAACCATTACAGTTTTTTGTTTTAATTCAGCAACAAACTTTTTTATTGCTTGCTTTGTTATCTTTTCGCGATAATTAGAATTTGTTTTTCTATAATTTGCATTATATAATTTTTCGGCAATATATTCAATATTACAAGGGTCTTTTAGACAATATTTGCAGGATTCGCCGTATCCCTCACACATTATTTTTGCAATTCTTTTTATTTCTCTATTCATACATACCTCACTAATTCCCAGTGCCAATTAAATGTGTCGTAACTTTTTAGTTTATATAAGCACCGATAATATTGCTCTTTGTCTTGTATTTCGACTTTGATTGTAACAATTATTTCGCCCTTAATTTCATCATTAACATCCAATACATATACGGCAGTTGAAAGAAATGTTGTTTCCAAATCTTCCTCAAACCAATTCTTCGACGGACTGTTATCAATACATTCGTTATAGTTCTCTATTGATTTCCTAACCCAAAAAGTTACGAGTATGACAAGTAATACTGCAGATATACAAATAGTGAGAATTATTCCCCAATCTGGCGTTTCTTTGGCTTCTTTTTTCATCCTTCTACCTCTTTAATGTACATATACGATTGCGGCGCGCAAAATACTGGTATATTCCCGGCGATTTGGCATTTAATAAAACGGTTGATAGTATATGAATATCTGCACTGATTGCAATTTACGTAACCATATGCCGGCAAATCTTTATAATTAGGACATTCGCGGCGAAACTCGCTTAATTCCCGTGGATTATCGTAAACTTTCAAATTTGAAATGTGCCAACCGTAAGCGAGTTTCTCTTTCTTGTATGCCATAATTTCGTCGTAAGATAAGCAACTTTCCTTACATATCATTTCCGAGAATTTACCGGGCATACCTGTGTAATCTTGTGGGTAATAATCAAGGCAAATCGACTTATCACAAATAAATTCTATTCCGACTTTCCCGAAATGCTTGCGATATTTTTCTTGAAACTCTTTCGGTATCTTTGCAAAAGATTTTTCGTCCTTACTCATATAAAATAGAACGTCTTGTGGTAGATTTTTTAAATCCGATTTTCTTATTTCGAGTGTCTTAATTTTTTCACCGATTAAGTAATAATAATACGGCTTAAGGCTTGCTAAAACTTTCATTTTTTACACCCCTGCAATTTTTTTACTAACGGTTCATACCATTTGTCTATAAACTTTGTAAACTTTGACTGCCGTTTATAATCCGCATAAACTTTAATTTTAGTTAGTTGTTTAGTTCCGTAACTTCCGAACGCTCTGCCACGCTCGATAAAGCAGTTCTTTTTGTCCGAAAACATTATACCGATTATCAATACGTCGTCATACTGATAAGACGGCTCGATTCCGAAAAGAAAGCCCATTTCAGACAAATGCAAATCAAAGCCTCTATATTCTGCTATAGATCCGAAATTGTCTATACAATCGACTAAAAACTTAGTCCAAAACTCGTCTTTTGAGATTGTGATGTTATTGTTTAATCTCGGGCGTTCAGGGCTTCCTACACCTAACATATAACTTATTCGATGTTGCATTCTTTTATTTTTGCTCCTCGTCGTCTAATACCGGGTTGTATTCTTCGCCGTTAAAACGAGTTATCGTTTTAGGCAATTCAGTCCAACTTTCTTTTGCTCTTTTGCTCGCTTTTTCTTTTATTTTTTGGTCTTTTATTTTTTGTGCTTTAAGTTTCTGCAATCGTTCAATTTCGTGGTGTATATACCATTTGGCTTTCTCTAAATCCTCGATTTCCTTTTCGGGATTTTTCTTGCCGGCTCTCGAAATGTATTTAATTGCATTGCCGCGACAATAATTGAAATTCTTATCGTCGATGTATGTTATTACTTCTATTTTCCCGTCGGTATAATGCGACGGGTGATTTACTACGTCGTTCATTTCTCACCTTTTCTCCTTTTAATTTCGTTTTCAATAGCCGAGCGTAAGAAATCTTCGTCTATTAAGTAAATATCGGTGAATTTCTCTCTTTTAGCAAAATCAAGCATTGCTTTATACAACACTTTCTCGCCCTCTTCCATAACTCCTTTCATAACTTTTGCGACTGATTTTTGAATCATTTCAAGTTCATAAGTATCGCCGTTACATTTCGTTACAACGGGGTTGGCTAAGGACTTAAAAGAAGTGTGTATTATAGGTTTGTCATTCATAGCGTAATCTCCTATCTTTTAAAATATTTGGTCGCCGTTACCCTCGTAAAGCGGATTGACCTTTTTGAAAATCATTTTTAACATTCGTTTGAATTCAGACATTACCGCTTTACACTCTTTAAGCGATTGTCCGACGACTTTATACTCGCAAAGAACATCACCTTTGTCTGACGTTCCGATATTGAAGCCAATATTGCTTTTATTCGCATACGAAATCAAATATTCAAATTCTTTTCTATGCTTTTCAACAAAAACGTCTAAATCGGGAATATCGTCTTTTATTTCGTAAGAACCTTTAATAAACTTTTTCATTTTATTCCTTTTCCCCTTTCAACTTTCTTAATCCCGTCGCATAATTGTTCTGCGCTTTTTTGAAAACATTGTGTGTGGTTTGTAATTCTTCGGTGTAGATAGACTGTTTGCAGTCAACGCATTTTCTCCATCTGATTACCGAGTTGTCTGTTGCTCTCGAGCAAATTACTTTTGTTTCTCCGTTACATACCGGACATTTCATATTCGTTTTTCTCCTTTTTTAATAAATACAGTATTGTGCTTTTTTATTCCAACAGTCGGGCTTCGGGCAACAGAAATGGTATCTTCTGTCACATTTTGCACAGGGCAATTTATCCCAATCGACTGTTATTTCTTTGATTGTGCCGTCTTTTTCGATTTTCTTAATTTTGCGGATATTCATTAGATTTCCTCAATACCTTCCAAAACTTTAACTGTTTTAATTCTTCCCTGTGCAATCAATTCTTCTGCTACTAAAAGCATATAAAAATATATAATACTTTAGAATTCGGGTATCTCGCGATATTCCCATTACTGCTTCATCCTGCCCCATTTCGTAAACCTACTTTGGTTTGTATAGCAGTCCACAGTCGTTAATTCCTCGTTAGCCACGAGTACATATATAAAGTCGCTTGATTATGCGATTACTTTATATTCTTTGGCATACTTAAGATTTATTGCCGCGTTCAAATCTCTATCTATTATGTTTCCGCACTCACAGATATAAATTCTATCGCTTAATTTTAAATCCTGTTTTATCTTTCCGCAATCACTGCAAATTTTAGAACTCGGATAAAATCTATCAACTTGCCTTAACTCTATTCCATTCAAAACACATTTGTGTTGAAGTTTAGAAACAAATTGATTAAATCCTTGATTTGCTATTGCTTTTGATAAATGCCTATTCTTTAACATACCGCGAACGTTTAAATCTTCGATTGTAATAAAACTTGGTTCTCGTTTTATTATTTCGCTTATAATTTTATTTTGATAATCGTTTCGAGTATTTGCTATTCGCCGATATATTTTTTGTACTCGTAGTATTTGTTTTTCTATATTTTTACAAGTAGCAACCTCCTTTTTATTTTTCTTTTTTGTTTCATACTTTTTCGAGATTGCTTTCTGCTCTCGTTTTAGCCTTTTATTTAATTTAGTTTGTTTAAGTGTTTTGTATTTAGTATCATCACTCAGTATCGCAAAATCCTTTACGCCCAAGTCAATCCCGATTCCGTCTTGCGAATTATTAGATTTTATATTGATAGGTTCATCTGTTAAAACACTTATATAAAATCTTCCGGCATATTTAATAATTGTTCCGCTTGTTATTGTTTTATCAGTTGGTATATAACCAAATTCTTTTAATTTACACCAACCAAGCGTAGGTATTTTTATTCTATGCCTTTCGCATTTGATTTTAGTGTTTTTGTCTGTTTTAACAAAATACATACTACAATCGTTTTTGTTTTTCTTTTTAAATCGCGGAAAATTACTTTTATGTGCAAAGAATTTTGCGAACGCTTTGTTTGCGTTATCTATAGCATGTCGTACTGCTTTACTTGATACTTCTTTTATCCATTGATATTCAGGATTATCAGGTATAAATTCGTTATTTAACCATTTACTGAATTCAAAATTATTTATATATTTAGGTAAATTAGTATCTTTATTTTTAGTATATAACTCTTTATTCTTTTGTAAAAATAAATTATATACAAACCGACAAACACCTATTGTACGCAAAAATTTTTCTTGCTGTAATGGATTTAATTCTATTTCGGTTTTATATGTTTTCATAAATTTATCTTTAAAATATGTAAAAATCAATACATTTAGTTGTGTTTTTATATGTTTTTAAAAATCATTCTCTTTCTCCTTTAAAATATCTTTTACGATATCAAGCAATTCTTTCTTTGTTATCGTGTCTTTATCGTCGTCATAAGCAAACCGCGATTCAAGTTTTATTGCAAACTGCCTTGCGGATTCTTTTTCGGGCGATGAGGCTTCGAGTTCCCTAAATAAGTCGTATAAGTCCGATTCGGCTTTTGCTCTTGCGTAGCAATAATCTCGAATGTTTAACAGTTCTTCTTTGCATGCCGACATTTTATGTTGTTCTTCGGATCTTTTCAGCGCAATCATAATTGTTAAAATCTGTGCATTTGAAAGTTGAACGGTTCGCATTATTCTGTCACCTCCACAAATTCGCCGTTTTGAAGTTTATAAAACGTATCGGCTTTTATCTTAACTCCGTCTATCTTTTCCGTTTTTACACAAATAGGATTATAGGCTTGTTCTTCGTCGTTCCACTTCCACTCGGAAAGCGTTATCCATGAGCCAACCTTACCTTTCGCAATCGAATCATTCCCGGCACAACAAATAACGGAATATTTGCCCAAAGAGCATATCTTTACAGAATCGCCCGAAGAGCCTATCTGTGCAAAATCACCCGAAGAGTGTATCTGTGCGTAATCACCCGAAGAGTATATCTTTGCGTAATCACCCGAAGAGTCTACCTTTGCGCAATCGCCTAAAGAGTCTATCTTTGCGGAATATTTTTTAGTTGTTTTTACCTTTGTTTCGCCAGTCTTTTCATAGTCAAACTTAACGCTTGCTTGAACCAACTGTGCAAAATTAATTTTCCCCTTTATTTTTAATTTTTTCGAGCAATACATCTGATTATCATCGGTCATAGGCTCATCCAGTGCCTCGACCTCGGCAAACTCCGATATATTGCCGCGATCGTCTACAAGCGGATAATAATCGAGAACCGCCAAAGGGTCTTTGCAAAAGTGCATCCCCTTTTTGCCAACAACCGCCTCGTCCTCTTCAAATACTGTGTTCTCGACGTATTGCTTGCCGCGGCAAATTAAACCTTTTTCAAAAGCCTTGTAACCTTTCATGTTATTTTACTCCTTTTATCGTTTCTTGTAAAATTCTGTGTAATTCTTTACTGACAGTTTCTTCGCCGTCGCAATATCCTTGGGCATACCCACGTTTAAACGCCGTTTGTTCAGGCGATTCGTTATTATATGCAAATGCCTTGCGATACAAATACTTATCGTATAACTTCTCGGCGACTTCGCGACAAACTCCGCACTTTCTATAATCTGAACTTTCTGCGCAATCGTCACCGTCACCACCGAGTGCCATTTCGCAAACACCACAGATAATTTTGCTCATTTCTTGTATCTGCTCTTCTCTATTCATTTCATTCTCCTTTCTGCTTTTGTATCTATATCTTATCACAATAAAAAAATATTGTCAACTACTTTTTGACAATATTTTAAAATTATTTTTATTTTTTCTTTCGGTGTTTATCCCATAATGTTTTAATTCCCGCCGTTACACCCAAACAAATCAGCAAGAACGGCGTTCCCGGGAGTTGCCAAAAAATAAAGCAAGCCGTCGCAAAGCCCGACAGAGCAATGCCTGCAGGTGTGGACAATCCGATGCATAGAGCAATTATATACGGCACCCACACTTCTGAACTCAATACTATGTAGACAATCGCAAATATGACAAAAGTGCGCCAGTCTTTGCAGTTTACAGCAATCCACTTAAAGGGTTTGAGAATATATCCCCAAATCTTTTTGAAAAACTTCTTCATAGGCAAAGTATAGCACACTTTTTGTAGTTCTGCAAGCGTTTAGTGCATTTTGAACGAACGCCAACGTTTCAGTTGCCCGATAATCGGCTGAAATCCATATTCTGTAGCAGTTAAAATATGGTCGTCGACATCGGCTCGGGCTTCACCTTTTTTGCCTCTACGGGCATTTTTTATCTCTCTGATAAGGTTTTTACATTTATCACAAACAAGAAATGACGAGTAAGCCATCATTAAACGCCAAAAGTCGATACGAGATTGAATACTGATTTTTGTCGAGCCAAAGAAATGCAGGTTATAGAAGCCCCATTCACGCGCTTTCATTTCAAGTACGGCTCGCGCTCCCACATCTGCCGAATCGACGTAAACGTTGACTTGACCGTTCATAAGGATTGTCGAGCCGCCGCCGTATTGGTCGAACCATTTTGCTATATACTGCATAATTCGATCGGCTTGAGCGGGTAATCCCAAATTTTCACGATCGTCGGTGTTGCAAGTGTTATCTGCCGCATTGTTGCTGTGGTAGTATTCATCAATGACAACCATTTTTTCGAGGTCGGACGTAACTGCACAAAGCGACATAGTTGTTGCCGCGCGGACTTTCTTTGTCGCGTCCTCGTTCTTGCCGATTTTGATTTTCTTACCTTCGCCGTCGGATAAGCCTATATCTATACCGATTGCAAAGTCATAAAATTGCATCGCAGGTCTGCCCATATTATCTGAGCCGACAAACGCCGATAACGGAAGAATCAAAGAATCGTTGAATTCATCGTAAACACTCGAACCCGTATTACCGAACATTCCAAGGAATTCAACCTGATATATCTTCGGGGACTTGCGTTTCATTTCCTGAGCCGATAAATCGTAATCTGCGGCGCGAAATTCATTTATCTTGTAAGTTGACTTGTGGAGATATAAACCCCTGCCGTAAGGTCCGATAAAGTCTTGATTAAAGTAATCGAGATATTGAACTTCGGGACGGTCTAACATTTCGTAGTCGTCGTCGAGTCTGCCTTTGAAAAACTCTTCATTGAGCCATGATTCGCCGTCCCAAGCATTAAAGCACATTGTGATTTGGAAAAACAAATCGTCGGGCAATTTACCACGAATTGAACCGTCGAGTTTACGAAAATCCTCGAACGTCGGAATTTCAAACGCTTCGTCGATATACGCGTCGGTAAAATATCCGTGAGCAAAAGTGATACCGTTCAAAGATGTTGGATTGTTAAGTCCACGAAAGATTATCTGCTGACCTGTTGCAGTGTATTCAATTGTGAGCGGGTTTTTAGAAATTTTAAAACTGTTTTCCAAACCGAGATCAATAATACGCCCTGTGATATTTTCAAAAGTCGATTGCCTGTTATCGCTATCGTTCTGACGCGCAACAAGAATATTTCTGCGCGGATCCGACAATATTTTTATAATCGGCTCGCAACCTATTATATTATAGGATTTCTTTGTGGAACGTGCGCCACAGAATAATCTGTAACGCACTCTGCAATTCGTGAACCACGCGTCTGTATACCCGCCGCCGATTAGTTTTGAAAGCGATAGTTGTCTATTGCCTCTTTCGTCGAGTACAAATATATCATCCCGCATCCGAAGTCACCTCGACTTCTTCCAAAACGTCGCGTTTCTTTAACTCTGCTATTTCTTCGGGGAAATACTTATCAAGCAAATCCTTATTATAATATACGGAAGAATCGCTTGTGTCGAGTGTGGAAAACCCTAACCACCTATCGCCTTTCAGTTCGATAAGCAACTGCCAGTTCGTAATCATTTCAACGAATGTCGGCGTAGGTTTTAATTCGCCGTCCCTCGAATATCTCAAATCGAAACGTTCCTTAAATATCTTTTTGTTTGGTTTATAAAACTTATCTCGCCATTCGGGATTGTTATAAAACTGTCGTATTTTATACTGAACGAGTTCGTGTTCATAATCAAACGGAACGACTTTTACGACCGTCAAGTCCAACGTCGGAATAAGATCGTAGCCGATTTCGCCGAATAAATTGTTGTCTACTGTGTCTTTGATTTTATATACTTTATCCATAAACCCGTCCTTTTAGAATCTTGATTTTAACGCTCTGCGTCTTACATCGTATGCTCTTACGCAATACGGAATATCCATATCTACATAATCATATACGATAGGTTGCTTTTTATTATCCATATATCTTTCGATTCGTCCCACAGACTGAACGATCATAGCCTTTTCTTTTATCGGCGTTGCAAGGTGCAGAGTATCGAGAGCCTTTATCGAAACCCCCTCTTTCAGTAACGAATAAGTCGCAACCAAAACTTTCCAATCCGTCTTGCACGTCAAAATCTCTTTTCTTTTTTTCGCTGTAACTGCACCGGTACAAACAACCGCATTTATTCCGCGTTCGAGTAGTTTCTCCGCAATGATTTTGCAATGCTCTACCCGAAGCGTCAATACGACCTGTTTTCTGCCCTCTGCGTCGCATTTTATTATATTCTCGATAATCTTATCGGTTCTGTCATTATCTTCCGACAGAGCGTTAATAAGGTCGTTATAGACAATCATTCCCGAGGTGTCGTAAATCTGCATCATTTGAGATACTTCGTCATAACCGCTATACAGTTCGATTTTCTCTTGTACTGCCGTAATAGTTTTAACTTCTTCTTTCGGGACTTTATATGCGGGAGCGAACTCGCCGTTGTTATCGCAACCCAAATATGCGTACATTGCTCGGATAAGATCCGCTCCCCCGCTTCTTGTCGGAGTAGCGGTTAATCCGAATTTGAATCGCGCGGGAATACTTGTCAGAACCTTTCCAAACATCTGCAGTTTTGACGGAACAGAAAAGACGTGAGCGCACTCGTCGCAGATAATAACGTCAAACTCGTTTTTATAATACGACGGATCGATTTTACTCAAAGTCTGAACGGTCGAAATTGTTACATCCTCGCCGATTTCAAGTTTCCCCTCTGTGGTTAATCCTATTTTAATTGACGGATAAAGTTCTTCCATATCCGCTTTTGCTTGTCGCAATAAATCGCCCGTAGAACACAACCATAACGCCTTTTTACCTATGCGACGAATGATTTCTATACCCATCAGACTCTTTCCGGATCCACAGGGAGCCACTAAAACCCCACCTTTTGCCTTTAACATTGCGTTTACAGCCTTTTCTTGATAGTTGTATAACGATAATGTCGGCTTGCAATCTGCAATGCTGATTTCGCCGGCATTATTGAACGTTGCGTTAAAAGCGTTTCTGTAAAAAAATTTCCACACAGCCTTTAGCAATCCGAACGGCAATATTAATCTGTTTCCGCGTTTTGCGTATAAGCAAAGTTTTTCGGGGACTCTGCGCCATTTTATAAGATTGTCTTTCCCCAAGAGTTTCAACTGAGTATATTCGGGATTTGTCAGCGTAAGCCATTTCTCTGCCCAATCCAAAATCTCTTGTGTCGGATCTATTATTTCTATTTCACTTCCAATATTGGTTTCCATACAAGTTCCTCAATTTCCACTGATTTTCTGCCGATTTTTTCTAAGGCTTTATAGAGCCTATACGGCATAAAAAAGAATCCGTCGGGCTTTCTTTCCCAGTAGATAAAAAATCCGACGTTGGCTAAGTTTGCGAATTCTGTAGCCATTTTCATAGAAGTTATCTGATTCGGCTCGATTCGTTTAAAATCAAACGACGCTTCGCTCGCTTCTAAGTGCTTTGCGTCTATAAACCACGCCTCTCTGTTTCGTCCTGCAATGATATCAAACGGTTGCCCGCCGATTTTCTTTGGAAGAATATAGACCCAAAAGCCCATACTCTGAAAATATCGGGCAAGTCGTTCTTCGGTTGCGTTTCCGACTTGTAGTTGTTTTGATTTTACCATATGTCGTGTCCCCCTATGTTTGCGCCGTTAAGTCTTATACCGACGTACACACGAACACCGTTCGACATCGACTGAATCTTAATGCCTTTTTTGGTAAGTCTGTCGCGGAACATACTTTCGCGCATTTCGTATTCTGTGTTATTCTTAAACCACGATTTGAAATGCGAATATAATTCTCTGCACTCGACTTTTGCGTTTGTCGCATACGTACATTCATTGACAAGGAACTGCTCGACCATATCCATTTTATATTTATATCTGTCTTTAAGTTCCTGCAATCTCGGACAACGAATAAAGTTGCCTAATTGCCAGTATTTCATAAAGCCTTGTATACACCAACCGAGAATCTTCGCGCTTTCCTTTTCGAGTTTTTCGGGCAAAAATTTGTCTTTTTCTTTATCGGTAAAAGTCCGCAAAAACGGAACAGTTTCTAATCTACGCCAAATACCGTTATCCGTACCCTTTATGTTCGGCAAGTTATTTGTCGACATCCATATCTTATAGTGTGGATAATAAGTAAACGGCTGACCGTATTTGAACTGAGCCTGTATTTTATCGCTACCCGTTATGATCTTGACTTGCGATTCTGCAAACTTCGCGCCCTCGTCCGTTTCGCCGGTAGCAACAAATCTTACGCCGCGAAGTCTTGCCAAAGAATATTCAACCGCAACCGAATTCCCGTTCTTTTGCGACATTAAAACGCTACTCGGAATACTTGTCGCATAATCGCCTAAAATTTTTGCGATTTGCTCTGTTAAAGTCGATTTACCGTTTGAGCCGTCGCCGTAAAGCATAAACATTACCTGCTCTTTTGTCGAGCCTGACAATGAATAGCCTAAAAACGTCTGAATAGAATCTACAATCTCATTTGTTTCAATAAAATTACCGCTATCGAATATGCTACGAATGAATTTAAGCCATTCCGTAGGTTCTTCAAACGAAACTTCCGTATTCGTATTTTTCGACATATAGAATTCTTTATCGAACGGCTTTATTTCGCCTGTCCGTAAATCCACAATGCCCGAATCCGTATTAAGCAAATAAAGGTCTTGGTCAAAAATCGAATTCTCGACAGCCATTTTCTTTATGTGTCGCAATTCGGAAAGCATTGAATCCTTTCCCGATTTGTTTGAGATTTTCTTCTTATTTTTTATCATTTCGGCAAGTAATACAGTGTATTGTGCCGCTTTTTCGTTTTCGCCTTGTCTTTTGGCTTCTTCTATCTGACCTGCGACCTCATCCTCTTCCGATTGCAATATCGAAATCATTTTATCCGCATACTTACGAATAATAATATCTCCGTTGTCTTTTATCCATGTTTTGCCTGTCCAAAACATAAAACATTCATCGGTCGTGTTATACTTAAAGCAATCTCCGAAATAATCATAAAACCTTTCGGCGTTTCCCGTATCGGTTAATGCGTAATGTCTGAAAATCTTTTTAATCCTGAATATAGGCTCGCCGTCCGCATTAAGGTTCATTCCGTTATCTTTAGTCGCAGACGCAACCTCATTACGTATCGTATAATTCCTTTGCGGTGTTAATCCTTTAGTGTCACCATTTGCAAACGATCTGTCGCAAGCATATCCGCCAACGCAGTCCGCAATCGCCTTTGTAAGCGTTATTTCGCCATAAGTCTGACTTCCTCTGTATTGGTCCCATTTATCGCGCATTAAAGCCGAACTACGGAATATTCTATCCATTTGAGCCTTGTCGGAGTTGCACCACCACGCCAAAAGATTGCAGAACGACATATCTGCCGCGCTTTGATCGTTGTTATCCATAGAGATATCGCCGTCGTGATAATATGCGTAAAACTTTTCGCCGTTTTTACTCGCATATGCGGCTTTGATTATTTCGTCGTCGGACAACATTAATGCGTTAGGATTCGGCTGACGAGGCTGTATCGCAGGACGATTTGCTTGATATTCCGATTGAACAAACTTTTCCCATAAAGGTTTTACCTGTTCTGTTCGAACATTAATTGTAGTGTTTCGGATAACGTTACCCGTAAACGCGAAAAACCGTCCCGAATCGTACATTTCGACACAACCTTTTCTACGACTACCCTCAGGCAATGTCCCCGAGCAGATTATATGTACACCTTTCCCGCTCTGCGAATATTCGGTATACGAATCGAGCGCGGAAATAAACTGCTCGGAAAAGGTTTTAAACTCTTCGTCGTTCATTGCAATGTTTCCGTCTTTATCCGCGTGATTATCGAGATCGATCCCAAATATACCGTTACCAAGAACAAAGCCTAATCCATCACAATGATATTTAATACAACCGTTTAACGCTATATTAAAGTTGCTCCATGTCAAATCGTCATTAACCCTTGCAAATTTACCGTTTAACGCATTATACGGGCGTTTTGTTGTCTTTCCGTCCTCTCTCCCCTCAACTTTAAAACAAATCCAACGCTTAAGTATTTTCAGTTCATTCGGAACGCTTTTATATTTTTCTTGTAATGCAAATAAGTCCATAATTCGCTCACCAAATTTTTTTTGGAAGGCGGCTACGGAATTGAACCGTATTGAGCCGAGGGGAATATGCTGTGTGTTGTGGAAACCCTCTCTCGCCGCCTATAAAAGCCCACAACCATTTGTCATGGGCTTGATTGTTTTAAATTAGAAAGGAAGAGAATTTACGTCGATTTCTTCGGAAGTTGCGTCTTTCGTTCCCTGCGGAATGTTTTCGGACATTCTGTAAGAAAGATAATCCACAACACTCTTTGCCGGGTAATCGCCTTGCGCCTCTTGCGTTACGATCGAAATAATCATATTCTGTCCGTTAATGTACTGAATAAGATCGTCGTAATCTTCAAAGTCTTGCTTTGCCGCAGGAATTGCATTGAGTATTCCGTTTATCTTCGAGGAATTATATTCGCCTGTGGTTTTGTTTTTGTAAATACCGTCGAAAATAATTCTACCGCCGAATTTTTGGTCTACGTCTTTACGAATCGTGAACTTGCAGTTTATATACTGATCGCCGCTTTTCGTTTTCGACCATTCCGCTTCGAGTGTTACCTCGTAATCGCCGTCTGTGATAAGTTCGTATTCTCTGTTTTCTACTTTTCCGTCAAAATGCAACATATTTGATTATTCTCCTTTAGTTTCTTTATTTTCTTCGTTGCTTTTTTCGCTTAAATATTTCGCCTTGCAATCAGCCGAACACACGCCCGCGCCGTATGCTTTCTTCGTTGCAAAATAGGTCTTTTTATCCATAACCGTTCCGCATACTTCGCAAGCATACACCTCTGCCGCAGGTACTTCTGCTTTGATTCTTAAGCAAGGTACGATGTCGCGAGCAAATTTCGTTGTGGTCGCAAAAACTTTAATTCTTTTGCCGATCCAGTTCTCGATTTCGCCCGTCTTGTAAATCTTTTCTATGGTCTTGCAATTCGTTTTGTTCAGAACCATAGGTTTCACTTCTACGCCGTCTACGTTCGTTTCCTCAAAACTTGCCACAATGCAGTTTTCGCTTTTCCCGCCCTCGGCTGTTACGAGTTGACGCTTGATGTCCTTAATAGTAAGAACAACTTCGTCTGCTTTACCCTCGAGCGAATACGCCCCAAGATAATCATAGTTTGCTAAATTTTTCCAATGCATAAATTGCCCTCCTGTTATTTTTTATCCGAATATTCTTCGGGATTAACCTTTTCGTCGTTACATTCTATACCCTCTTCGCGAAGTTCATCTCCGCTCATTCCGGCATATTCGTAACTTATCAATCTTGCCTTTTTCGTTGCTCTGCAATATGCGCATTTTTCGCAACGATGCGGCGCGACTTTTCCTTGCCGTATCTGTAAATACCTCGGCAAATTGTTCTTAACCGTTTCTAAAGCCTTGTCTAACTTCTCTTGTGGAATTTCAAACAAGCCTATATCGGGCGGTGTTTCTTTTGTTGCACAGACCAAATAGCAAGACAACGTTTTGCCCGTATTCTGTCTAACGATTTCTTGAAATATCGCAAGTTCGATATCGTAGTCGTAAGCCTCTACAAAATTCACATACGCTCTGTACGCGTCCGACCAAACTTTCCCGAAGTCTTTCATAATCTTCAAATCGACTATCGCCTCGTCTTTGAGGTACGAGTCCATTTTGATTTTAAAAGGCACTCCGCAGATTTCACCCGACATTATAGCCTGCTTTTCGCCGCTCATAAAATGTACAAGCGTAGGGTCTTGTATTACCCTTTGAATAATGTCGTTTGCTCGAGCAAAGTCCTTTTTCAATTCGCCCGTTCTGCTATTAAACATTTCGGGATGTTCCTGCTCGAACTGCTCGGATTCGCCACTGAAATAAGCGTCCACATACGAGCTTACAAGGAACGCAATAGAAGCCTCGGTCTGATAATCCGAAAACGCCGCCGCCTCGCATTCCAAAAACTTTGAAAATCGAGAATAAGATAGATAATAATGATTATATCTGTAATTCTCTTTCGTTAAATTTTTATCGATCATCTTTTTTCTGTCGAGGCATCGAATAATTTATCGTAATCGGAATTTAATGCTTCGGACAATTTATATATCGTCTGCACCGTAGGTTCGCATTGTCCTGACTGCAGATTCGATAACTGCGCCACAGACAATCCCGAACGCTCCGATAATTCCTTAAGTGTTAAACCCTTTTCGATAACGAGCCTCTTGAACTCCTCTCCGAATTTACTTTTCGCCGTCATTAATTTTCTCCTTTAAAAAATTTTTTGACAGCATATTCTATTTCCACACTTTATTTATTATTTGTCTTTTTTAATGCCGTATTAATCGCCGACTGTATCTTTTCCATATCCGCGAACGAAACAAGGTCGAGCGCGTTTATGTTTTTAAATCTGTCGCTTGCAAGTACTTCGCCCTCGTTAGTTACATAAATTGTTTCAGTCGGGACTATATACTCGACTTTCACGCCGAAGTTCCCGTTCGCCGAATCAAAGAACACGTTGACTTTCGACACGCCTATCTTTATAGTCCCTATTTGTTCCTTTAACTTCTCGTACAGTTTCGCTTTATGCGCGGAATTTTGGTCGAGTTCTTTTAAAATTGCTTTAATTTCTTTGATTTCATTCTTTACCGTCGCCATTTTCATTCTCCATTGTTGCAAGGATATAATCTATCATTCTCTGCCTTTCTTCGTTCGAGGTCGGCTGAACTTTCAGATTATCCATACCGTACAAATCTATCGCTGTACATTTAAATAATTTACACAGTTTACTTTGCACGCTCGCCGATAAATTTTTACATATCGGACTTTCCCAAAACATTACCGAGGACCGCGAAACCCCGAGTATGTCAGCCACTTCTTGTTGTGACATTCCGGTTTTCCCTCTGAGTTTTCTAATGTTCAACATTCCTTTTCACCTGCCTTGTGATTGGATTTTAACACATAAAAAAAATATTGTCAAGCGTTTGTTGACAATATTTTAAAAATATTTTAATTTTTTTAAATCGTGCGAGGGAATCTCGGATGGTTACGAATAACGTGGTTCAAAAGTCCGCACGCATTGAGCGCGTCTATCGCGGCGGGACACAATGCGATCTCTTCGAGTTCGGCACGGGAAATTATCCTGCCTTTTTCTATGTCGTAACCCGAATCGGTCATAATGTCGCTGTTTCTTAAGACATATTCCGCTTGCTTTATTACGGCGCGTTTCATACAGTCAAGTTGATACTGACACAAATCGTCCCACGGATAAAGCCTGAAAGATAGTTTATCCACACGAAACATCAGATCGTCCTCTATGTTTTTCAGAAACAGTTCCGCGTTGTTCGATATATTATCGTTAGGTTTTAATATCGCCCGCAAATCTCTGCCCGTATAATTGAAAAAATCATCGGGAGTTACAAATTTCGGGGACGTTTCAAATTCGGTCATAGCACCACACCTCAAGCAAATTATATATCATTTGAGTTGAGTTGTCAAGACTTTTTATAAAAATTTTAGCACATTTCGATTTTGAACTCGTCTTTTAAACGCTTTTCGTATTCCTCGTGCAGTTCTTTTTGGTCGTACATTACGTAATACGCGTCGTAATTCACGCCCTTATAGTCGAGCATTTTCCTTGTGGAGTATTTCAATTCCTTATCAATGCAGAGAATAAGTTCGTTTATCTTATCCGCTTCCGCAATCTTTGAATTGTCGGTCAACTTTTTGAAACGCTCTTCATAATAACGTTTCGTTTCGGCTTCCCATGCAACCCATTTTGACATTGCGCTTATGAGATAATTTTTTCGAGTAGTCGGATCTACGTCAGCCCGAACGTGACTGAACCACGACGGATCGATATAATGTTCTGTCGTTATGTTTCCCTCGTCGATAAGTTTGTTTAAATGGTTCAAAGCGTAACGATGCAAGCCTCTGCGAGCGCAAACGGTTTCTATGTGCATAGTTTCCATTATCCGTTTTAAGCCGTGTAAGGACAGAAAGTCGAAAGCGTCAGCCATTTCGCTGTAAAACATCATACTTTTTACCATTCTGTTGCTTATTTCGTTAAATACTTCAATCATTACGGTTTTTCTCCTTTAACATTTGAATAATCTGCTCGTTTTGCTCTATGATTTTGGAGAGCATTCCGTTTTGGTTACTTTGCAATTCCTGCATTATGTCGTTTACCTGAACCTTATTCAGACTGAGATTCTCAAGTCCGATAAAAAACGATAAAATCGACACTATATCTATAAATGAAAACTGCTCTCCAAAATTCATATCGTCACCTTACAGACTTTCTACGTCAAATTCGACGTTGCTCGTAGTGATTGCAAGCGGTCCCGTTATAAGCGTTATTACGTCGTTCGTACAACCGCTCGTCGCTTTGATAATCGTGCTGAACGAAAGGTTTCTGACTTCGGTCGTCGCGGTAGTAACCGTGGTTGAAGCGGTTGCGCCGGTTATCGTCGCGCCGTTCTGTTGCATTAACAGTTGAACGGTTCCTGCAACGGGCGCGGTAAACGTAACGTTCGCAGTAATTTTATATCCGTTTGGGCAACGATCGTAAATTACTACACTGTTGCCTACGCGTTCGATATTGCAACGATTATAACCCGTAGTTAAAGTCGCGCCGATAGGCACTATGCTGTTTGCCAAAACCGAAGTCGCGTTGGCGTTTACGGTTTTTACATAAGATTTTCTGCTCATTCTTTTTCTCCTTTTATTGATAAAGGGTAAGCAACTTATTACAAGCCACTTACCCTTTATTTAGACGTTAGTGGCTCAATTCAGCCGATATTAGTAACTTGCTCCGCTACAGCCGCAACCTGTTCCACAGAACGGAGAGGGACCCGCGCTGTAAGCATAAGTCATAGGATATCTTACGACGCCTGCAACTGCCTGCTGAAGTTCAAGTTGGTTAATTTTGCTCTGCATCTGAGCGATTCTGTCCTGCGAAATTGCGTCGAGAACTTTTTGAATCCCCGCCGTAGTGTTCGCGTTGATAGCCGAAGTGTTGATAGCACCCTGATAGGACAGGTTATCGATCGATCTGAGCGTAGTGCAACAACATTGCTGAGCCTGTGCGCTACCCGCCGCAACTGCCGCTTCCAAATCGCGAAGTTCGCCGAGCGTGTTGTAGTTTGCGTCTTTGATTGCCGTTTGCAAGTCATATCCGACCTGACGAGTTGCCGCTACACCTTCGTTGTTCTGTCTTTCCAATGCGGCGAAATTCGATGCCTGAGTTACGTCGTTTGCCGTAGCGGGTCTGTCGGTCATAAAGCCGTCATAAACGCCTCTGTTTGCTCCAAAGCCGCCAAAGCCGCCCATACCGAACAATATGAGTAGAGCAAAAAGCCAAATTGCGTCGCCGCCCGTTCCGAATCCCGAATAATTACCGCCTAAAGGCATTACGGGAGTAATTCCGGAAGAACCATCCATAGTTTGTTTTCTCCTTATTATATATTATTTCAAAAATCACCGCGCGTCTTGATTTTGAAACCTGATTAACCTTTTAACGCTTGCATTAAAGCGTTAAAATCTATCCCTTTTTGTTTGCACATTTGCTTTACAAGTGCTTCGGGATTCTGCCCTTGAACCATTTGCATTGCTTGTGCCATTTGTGGATTTTTAGCCACGACCTGCTGAACAAGCGTATTTATATCTCCGTTGCACATTGCTTGCATTTGCTTTAACTGCTGTATGTTTTGCATAAGTTGCGGGGGCAAATTTGACATATTCATTTGCGGTATTCCGCTGTTCAAAATATTCATATTACTTATCTCCGTTCACAAATTGTTTAAATAATTCCAACGAGCATTTTAATTTCGTATTTTCTTGCTCCAACTTATCGATTTGCTCGTTTAAGTCCGTAATCTTAAGTTTTAGGTCCTTTATTTTCTGCATTTCCATATTATAATCCAACGCCGTCATTCGGTTTTACCTCCGACTGTTGCTCGATTTTATTCATTAGCGTATTTAATTTCGCCTGTAGAGCCTCAAATTCTTCTTTACGGACAAAATCTCGCGGATTAATACTTTGTGCTTCTGCGGGCGTTTTCTCGACTTCCTTATGCTCGATTACGTCATAAGCCTTTACGTCGAAATGTCCCGTTCCGTCGACCACTTTGCGATATATCATAGATTTGTCGTTGTCAAAGAATATATAGTCGCTGTTCGGGTCAAGCATACGCATTTTCACGTCCTCTATGCCGCTTACAAATATCTTATTAGTATTTATTTTCGGCTGTTGAGATTGCTGTTGCGGTTGCTGATAATTGTTGTAAAAATTATAAGGATTGTAGTTAGGTACTTGCGTCGGTTGCATTCCCGGCATAGGATTGCCGAAGTTGTTTCCGTAATACATTGAACATTCGCTCCTTTCATTTTATTTTCGACTACAATTTAGCACAAAAAAAATAGGTCTGTACACCCACAAAAGGGATACAAACCTATTATTTTGTATTTAATTTTTCTTTTAGTCGCTTCTTTCGTATCTGAACCGACTTTTCATTGATACATAATTGATCAGCAATAACGCTTTGCTTTGTTTTGTGTATAAAGAAGTCGATTGCAAGTTGTTTGTTGTCTTTACTCAAACGCAACTCGTCGCAACGCCGTAGCAGTTCCGATTCGCTACACGTTTCGCAATCGAACAGTTTCGGTGCGGTCAATCGTTCTAATTTTGCTATGCTCGTATTATATTGTTTCTTTAATTGACCGACATATGCAATGGTATAGCACAGAAATACAATCGAAAGCAAACTAAACCGTATCGGAATGATAATAATTATACCCACAACGAATATTTCCGTCGTCACTATTCGGCATTGAGCGTGTGTCGGGCAGTGATATTGATACTTAAATTGATTGCGGATAATCCAATGACATATGAAAAAGAAAACAGCCTCAAACCACTTATTTAAGATATATGCAGGTATAATAATAGCGATAACCACAAAGATTATCGCTATTATCGTATTCTTTAGTTTAATCTTCGTGCTGAACTGCATAAGAGATAATCTCGGTATTCGCTTTTGCAAGTTCGATTAAAGTTTCCTTATCGTACTTGCCCGATTTAATTTTTGCAAGCAATTTTTCAGTGGCTTCGATTGCAGTTCCTAAGTCTGTGCCGTAAAGTGGCAAACCTAAAATTCCCATTTTACTTACTCCTTATCGTTATTTTTTCTATAATTGAAAGCGAAGTATAACAACGCTTCAAATATATACACGTCTATCATCAATATCAGAAGCGTTGCGAAATTGTAATCCGCTATCATACTTTTGATATTGCGTACCTCAAGAGTAAAAACTTGCAATAAATTAACCGAAGAATACACAACTGTCGTCGGAAACAATTCGGCTTTCATTATACACGGCAACAAAATCATTAAAATGTTATTGATTGCCACGTAATATTCAGGAAGAATTTCTTTTATCGCGTAACCGAACAAAATAGCCACGCAGATTATCAGCATTTCTTTTGTGGATAATCTTTTCTTCCTGCAACACGCACAACAAGACAGATAGTACAAAGTAAACGATAATATTGAACTTGCTAAGTACCACGCCCACTTATGCGTATCTATGTAACGCCCGATTTTACAAATTTGTTCGTTTTGGGCAGTTTCAATAACGAATGACGGAAAAATCAATTTGAGAATATATAAGAAAAGCAGTGTCGCTCCGCTAAGGATTAAACCCATTATCCATACATTTTCAAAACGTTTTATTTTCATTTTTTCGCCCCCTTTGCTTACATTATACCACTTAATTTTTATTTGTCAATAGGTTTATGAAAATTTTCACAAAAATATTTTCGACAAAATAATTACGTGATATAAAGTAAGAACGGAAAACGTTATAAGCAAGAGCCACGAACAGATATTTGCTGTACGTGTGCTTTTCTTTGCTAATAGATTTATCGTCAACAATAATCCGCCCATAACGATGATTTTGAACGGACAAACAAGATTCGTCCGTATGAGCCACCGTCCTATCGGATTACCCTCGACGGATAACCCGAACAGGCTGACTAAATACATTGTGGCGATAAGGTCTATTAAGTTAAATATGTAAGTTATTGCAAGCCTTGCTTTCATTTGCGTTTATCTTCAATTCTCTCAAAGTATGCCTTTTTTTGTTCGTCGCTTATAAGTTTCTCGCCGATATACCTCATATCTTCTATGTGATACTTATTACTCAACTTACACGACGTGAGAATTCCGTTCGCGAAAATATTGTAATGCTTGTCGGTAATGATGTTATAGAACTTGACTTCTTTCTCGATAACTTCCTGCGAAATGACTGTCGGGAATGTTTCATCTTGTGCAAATGTAGTAGTTCCGTTTGGTGTTTCTTTGAGATTACCCGTGTAGGTAAACGCTCCCGCTTCTTTGTTAAAGATACGGTGATAACCCTTTTCTCCGCCTGCACCGACAAAGCCAACCTCTGTGCCATTCGAGAATTTGACGAGGTTATATCTCGGAGCAATTTCAGCAATCTTTATCCAAGTCGGTTTTGCCTTATCGAATCTGCCCGCATAGAAGTTCCAAACAAGAAGTTCGTCATCATAGGTAATATCCTCAACTGCTTTCGTTGTTCCGTCTGCAAGTGTAATTTTAGTACCTTCGATTATGCACCACGGGTCTACTGTAATTGTTCCCGCACCCGTAATCGTAAATGTTGGACTTGTCGAAGTAACACTATCTACGGAAATACCCCCTGTAACAACCGTATCGGCTTGCGTGTATAAAGCACCCGTACTACTCGTCACAGTTCCCGCTTCTGCTTCAAAACTACCCGAACCTGTTCCGCCACCACCGCTACCGTCCACGGTTGCCAATGTCACTCCATTTTGCTCGAATGTTATGTCGTAACTTCCTGTATTTGTAACATTTATAGTATATTTTTGAGCGGCTTGTACGACATATTCTACAGCACTACTCGCCGCGCTATCGTTGAAATTTGCCGCACTCGCCTTTGCCGTTATAGAATACGTGCCTGCAGTTGTGAGTAATGTCGACAAATCTACTGTCGTTGTACTTCCTTTAATCGTCGCTTCGGTTAAAGCCGCTCCGTTAGAAAATACCTTAAACTTCGTTACAAAGTTGCCGTTAGACGCGGGGTTTGTGATTGTAAGCGTAGAGTAACTCAACGAAATTGTCGGGGCGTTTAAAGTGGGTTGCAAACTCGGAACGTCAACAACTACACTTGCTTTACCTGTAATATCGTAAGTGCCGTTTGCCGTTATATTTTGACTGCCACTCGGAATAATATAATCATCGGGAATTGCGTTTACAGTAACCGAAGATAACCCGTCATATGAACTGTCGGAACTAATAATCTGTTGTGATTTAGTCGGTGTCGCAGATTTTGTTTGCAGTTTCGGCTGAACATTGACCGTAGTAGTAAACTTCGAAAAAACCTTGCCCGAAGTCGGAGAAAATGTCTGAGAGCCATTTGCTGTAATCGTAGCAGTCCCCACCTCTTCCTCTTTTTGTGTTTCAAGTGTTCCCGTAACCCCGCCGATAGAAACGCCCGTTTTGATATTCTCCGCAACCAAAGTTGAGGGTTTCGTAACGGTTACTTTTGACAGATTTTTCCCCGCATCGGGCGATATAACCTGATTACCCGAAGCCATCGCCAAATCAACCGTTTTTTCTTGCGTAGGCGTTGCAGGCACATCCACTGTAACCGAATCTAAACCACAATAGCCCCCGTCTGCAACAACGCTTCCGTTTGTGGCAACGTTTTTCGATTGCAGTTTAGGAACAATGCCCACATCTTCGGAACAGTATTTGCCCGCAGTTTTTAGGGTTATCCCGTTTTTGTCTTTTAATTCAATGTTCATTTTTTATAAAACTCCTATCTGCAATTACAGTTTTGTAATTGTTGCATTTGCTTTTAACCAATTAAGGTCTGACTGATCGAGTGCCAATGAATTATGAAGCACCTTAAGTTCTTTTGCCGCAGGGACAATCCATTCGTAAGCCGCATAAGTCTTACCGGTATTTTCGTCAACAACTCCGGACACGGAATACACAACTCCTGACGCGCCCAAAGTGTTTTCTACTTCAGTTGTTTCATATGTTAAAAGTCCGCTGTTTTTATCGCAAGAAATGCTACTGATATAATAATTAGAATATGCCTCAGCAGTCATTTGTACTGTCGCGTCATTTGCATAGAAACTTACATTGCTTGAAGGCTTTGCGGGTTTATCTTTAAATGTAATTTTAGAATTGCCTAAAATTCCCGCCTGTGTTGCGTTAAGAGTTACAGTTACGTCAGAAGTCGCATTGCTAAGATATACATATCCGTTTTGATTGTTATATTGACTTGTAGCACCCGTGACTGTTACGCTATAAGGATAAATATGATCCCCCGTTGGGGTAAACTTTAAGGTTACGCGCTCTCCCGCCTTAATTGTTGTTGCGTTAGAGGGATCGGCAATCATATTGGTAAGATTCGTAATTATTTTATGAGTATTTGTTACGAATGTGCCGTCATAGGTTTCTATCGAGCCTGTTAATTTCACACCTCTTGCGTGTGCCGTCTTGCCTTGCAAAATATCGGTTGCGACTGCCGTATCGCCCGAAGTGTCGTCGCCGGTCTGAATACTTGATATTTCGGACCTGAAATCTTGCGGATTGATTTTTTGACTTGCGGGATAGCCTTTTTTTTGCTTTATTCCCTCGCTCAAATCCACAATAAAATCTTGTAAGTTGTTACTTTTCCCCATATTACACCTCTGTATTCAATACGGCGGTAATCATTGCGTCTACGTAATTATAAACGGATTTTGCCGACGGGTACTGTTCTTCTGTCGAACCCACAGACAAACTTTGCGTTTTGTTTACTACAGCCTCAAGCAATATTTCGGAGCAACTGTAACTTAAATCGGCGTTTATTGTGCATTTAAACGAAGTCTGATCGTATACTTTGGTAAATTCCAAAACGCCCGTTGCGGACTTAATTGCAAAATCCAATTCTTTTACGTTATCGCCAATCCGCATTACAATATAACTGCTCGGATCGTTCTGCAATTTATCGTACTGCTCCTGAGTGATCGAACCCGATTCAGCCGTAAGCGTTATGTGATACCCGCCAATGCCCGCACCCGTACCGACAAGCCTTTTGCCGTCTACGTATGCGATTTTGTTTTCTACAAGGTCATTTGCGGTGGCTGTGCCGTCCGAAGTATCAACGAACGACACATACTCGTCTTTATCGATATCGTAGGCTTGGATTGTGGAAACATTCTCGCAAATCTCGCCATCGATTGCTAAATTTTTACTCATAATTTATACCTCTTAAATTGCGAAAATCGGAGAAACGCCCAAAGCCGTACCTACATAATCGTAATTATAATAACCATTAACAGTAATATTACACCAATATCCGAAGTTTCCTGAACTCGGACTACGAAGCCACCAAACTTGAGAGAAAGTTGTTTCCACCGTTTTCTTAATTCTATCAGCGTTCGTATTATGCGTTTTATAGTAATCAAATTGCCCTTTAGGACACTCTTCAAGACCGATAGAATTGTGTTTCGCGTCGAACATTTCCATTTCGGCGGGTAAGAATAATTTATTTGCACTCGAACTTGTTCCGCTTGTTGTCCCCGAACCTGTGCCGCTTAAAACATTTACCTCACTCATAGCCGCTTGCATATCGTCGGGTAAGTCTGCTAAGATATCTGATAAAGAAGTATTTCTTATATCGCTTGCGGCAAACCCGCCAACGTCTGAGCCGGATGCATTTATTACAAAGGTATTTTCCCCGTTCAAATCTATACATTCAGCAAATTCTAATACGCCGTTTGAACTTCCGCTACCGTCTGCGTAAGCGTATCTGCCCGATTGCATATCTGCAATACGAATTGTGTATTGCTTGCCGCTCTTAGAAGTTATAGTCTTTGTATCACCTACGGACCATACTTTGCGTGCAATTCCGAATTTAAATGCCATAGCAATCGTCGCCCAACTGTTATTTGCAAAAACGGAATCGTATATAAATTTCGATTCGTATATATCTACGCCGTCAGTAATATGTCCGTATAAACTGCCACCGCCACCGAATAACGCGTAATTATTAATCGACGTTGCGGCTAAATAGGGTCTTGCAGAAGATAATTCAGTAGGAATAGTTCTCGTAAGGCTCATATCGTATGCGTCCACCACATTGCTATGAGAGCCTAAGCCAACTCCACCGCCGCCCCCAAATAACGCGTGATTCCCTGCTGTGGTTGCCGCTAATCCCTCTCTTCCTTTAGATAATGCAGTCGGAATAATTTTTGTAAGATTCGTATCATATGCGTCAACTGTATCTTTATCTGAACCGCCGCCGAACAATGCGTAGTTTCCTACGGTAGTTGCGGCTAAATGGTTTCTTGAGGAAGATAACTCGGTAGGAATAGTTCTCGTAAAACTTGTATCATACGCATCGACTACATTGCTTGCCGAACGCCCGACTCTGCCACCGCCAAATAACGCGTAATCACCCACGGTCGTTGAGGCTAAAGCACGTCTTGCCGCAGATAATTCGGTAGGAATAGTTCTTGTTAGACTTGTATCATAAGCATCGACAACCCCGCTATCGCTTGAGCCAAGCCCGCCGCCAAATAAAGCGTAATTACCAACGTTCGTAGCAGACAAACTATATCTCGCCGAGGATAATGCTGTAGGTGTGGTTTTTGTAAGGCTTGCGTCATACGCGTCAACTGCATTAATCGCGTTACTGTCGTAACCACCGCCGAATAAAGCATAATTCCCAACATTTGTCGCCGCCAAATTATATCTTGCAACAGATAATGCAGTCGGTATCGTTTTTGTAAAACTTGCATCGTATGCATCTACCGTATTACTTGCACTATCGCCGATACCCCCGCCGAATAGAGCGTAATTGCCAACCGTTGTAGCCGCTAAGTCGTATTTCCCCTGAGATAACGTCAAAGTTATCGAAGTGTATTTTTCAACATAATCGATAACGCCGCTTAGCGTAACCATAACGTCTGCCGTAGGATTAAACAATTTTAACGTGCCTGTAATTCTATCCCACGTCTGACTGCCGATATTCGTTGCTTTAGGAATATTTACAGGCAACTCATATCCGTCGCTTGCCGTAAATTTCAATGTTGCCGGAGAATCTCTGTATATAACCGTCGGATTGCCGCCAACCGCTTTTACGTTCGTAAGATTTGTAGTAATACTGTACGCTTGCGGACTACCCGAAATATTCACCGAAATATTTCCCGTTCCGCCCTTTAAAGTCAATGTACCTGTAGACTTTTCCCACGAACTGCTTGCCGCTCCCGTAACTGTTATATTGTCGGGATAATTATAGCCTGTTGTCAGATTAAATCGCAAGACTTGCGTTTGGTCTTTCGTAATCGTCGTAGGATTGCCCGAAACTTGCGTGATATATGAAGCGACAACAATAATCGAATAGACGGTAAGCGTTCCGACTAATGTTATTGTAACACTTCCTGTCGGTTTTGTCAATACCAATGAACCTGAATTTTTATCCCACACGCCTGTTACATTTTCTACCGTTACGGTGTCGGGTAAAGACCAGCCCGGCTCTGTCGTAAATTTCAGAACCTTGGTTTCGTCGGTCTTAATACTCGTAGCATTGCCCGCAACTGCATTTACGTTCGTTAAACTCGTCGAAATCGAATAAGTCATCGGTACACCCAAAATCGTGATGCTTACGTTGTTTGTAGGCTCGCTTATAGTCAATGTCCCTGTCAACTTATCCCACACGCCCGTTGCGTTCGTAACGGTTATATCGTCGGGCAGATAATAGCCTTGTTTTGCAGTAAATTTTAATTGTATCGGCGTAAAACTCGTAATCTTTGTCGGATTGCTCGGGTTTTGAATAATATTCGACGCGTCTATCGTTAAAAGATATGTTGAAATACCCACAACCGAATTGATATACTCAAATGCGGTTTTCGCAGTCGGGTACTCGGTTGTAGTTGAATCGGCAGTTATCGTTTCCGTTTTATTTTCTGTGGTTTCTATCGTTTCAGTACGAAAACCATACGACAAATTCGGATTAACTTCGACAATCATCGAGTTCTGTCCGTGGATTTTTGAATACAGTAAAACATTTGCTCTTTCCAAAGCAAAATTCAACTGTCTTACAACGCCGTCGTCAGTCCGCAATATTACGTAACTGTCCGCGTCGGCTTTTAATCTATCGTATTGTATTTGCGTGATATTCCCGCTCGTGCCTGTCACGTCGATATGATAAGCCATACTCTATTCCTCGATAAAAAAGAAAGGGGTATTATTCAGATATAATGCCCCTTTACAAGTGTTTTTATTACAGAGCAGTATAATCTTTGCCCGTAATCTGTTTGTACTGTTCAGCGGTTATAACGCCTTTTCTGACCGCAACCGCGACCATTTTTTCGTTCCAAAGTTTCTTATCGAAATTCTTTTTAATTACTTCGTATGTCATAATATTTAACCCTCCAAACTGTTCAGATTCTGAAATTCGAGTGCCGCCGCGATTCGCTCTTCGGAAGTCGCTTCCTGCTCAACGGTTCTGTCGTCCCAAGCCTCAGCCGCCGCAAGTACCTGCTCGTCGGTCATATCGTCCGTAATCGTCGCGCCTTGTTTCTTGTAGTAATCTTTGAACTGCTCGAGTTCAGCCATAAACGCACCGTTGAAAAGCCCGCCTGCGACTACGACTTTTGCTCGTGGAAGTTTCGCCCATTTATAGCGTTCTTTCCACTGCTCTGCCGTGAACTCTTCGCCCGACGGTGTATAGATTGTGTCTTGTTTGTTCCAAATTGCGTATTTCATATAGATTTCTCCTTTTTTATTTTAATTTTATGCGACGGTGTAAACATCAACCGTTGCAATTTTTGCATAACCACCTGCGAATAAAGCATACTTGCCAACACTTGTTGCCGCTAAATAAATTCTCTCCACAGACAATGCCGTAGGTATAGTTCTTGTAAGGCTTGTATCATAAGCATCAACAACCTTTGAATAACCAGAAGAACGCCCCCCACCGAACAATGCGTAATTACCGACATTTGTTGCCGCTAAACGTTGTCGTGCTTGTGATAATTCAGTAGGAGTTATTCTTGTAAGATTTGCGTCATACACATCGACTACATTACTGTTTTCCCCGCCAGCAAACAAAGCATAATTACCAACTGTTGTGGCATTTAAACTCCCTCTTGCTTTTGATAAGGCTGTAGGTGTAGTTCTTGTAAGATTTGTATCGTAAG
>CALGVF010000081.1 GCA_937920115.1 uncultured Clostridia bacterium | reverse complement strand
GTTCTCGCATGCAACAAGCAGTACTATCGGAGCCCCGTAAAACGGATCTATACCTTCTCTGCCCATTATCGCCGCGTTTTCTTTCGCAAGTTCTTCTCTTACTTTTTTATCCTTTATTACAAGGATAACGGGCTTCTGCATACCCATCGCCGTCGGAGCATATAAACCCGCTTCGAGTATTTTGTCGAGTATTTCCTCGGGTATCGGTTTGTCGTTGTATTTTTTGATACTTCTTCTTGTCAATAAATTTTCAATCGCTTCCATGTTACGCCTCTTATTCCAATTCAAACGCTCCCGTATAAAGTTGATAATACGTTCCCTTTTCGGCGAGAAGTTTCTCGTGGTTGCCCTTTTCGATAATTCTGCCGTGGTCAAGCACCGTTATTACGTCTGCGTTTCTTACGGTCGAAAGTCTGTGGGCTATTACGAACACCGTTCTTCCTTCCATAAGTTTATCCATTCCCCTCTGAACAATCGCTTCCGTTCTCGTATCAATCGAGGAAGTCGCTTCGTCCAAAATCATAACGGGGGGATCGGCTACCGCCGCTCTCGCAATCGAGATAAGTTGTCTCTGACCTTGCGACAGATTCGCTCCGTTGTTGGTAAGTTCGGTATCATAGCCCTCGGGAAGTCTCGTAATGAAATCGTCCGCTCCCGCGAGTTTAGCCGCCGCTATACACTCCTCATCCGTCGCGTCGAGTTTTCCGTAACGGATATTGTCCATTACAGTTCCCGTAAACAGGTTGACGTCTTGCAAAACTATTCCGAGCGAACGCCTTAAATCGCCTTTCTTTATCTTGTTGATATTTATTCCGTCGTAGCGAATCTTTCCGTCCGCTATGTCGTAGAACCTGTTTATAAGGTTGGTTATAGTCGTTTTGCCCGCTCCCGTCGCTCCTACGAATGCGACTTTCTGCCCCGGTTTCGCATAAAGACTAATATTATGAAGTACTATTTTGTTTTCGTCGTAACCGAAGTCTACGTCGTCCAACACTATATCGCCCTGCAAAAGGGTGTAAGTAACGCTGCCGTCCGCACTGTGCGGGTGCTTCCACGCCCAAATACCCGTTCTTTCTTTGCTTTCGGCGAGATTGCCGTTTTCGTCGTATTTCGCATTGACGAGAGTAACGTAACCGTTATCGTCCTCGGGTTTCTCGTCTAAAAGTCCGAACACCCTCGACGCGCCCGCCATAGCCATTACGACCGAGTTGATTTGGTTGGATATCTGACCCATCTGATTCGCAAACTGACGAGCCATTCCGAGGAACGCTACAACTACGGGAATAGTCAAGGTCTCGACGAATCCGTTTCCCGCGAATAACGACTCGAAACTGATATTTATGCCTTTCCCCTCGGTAAGAATGTAAATTCCGCAACCGATAAACGCGATAACGACGTACATAATGTTGCCGATATTGTGGATAATCGGCATAAGCATGTTAGAAAAACCGTTCGCTTTTTCGGACACGTCACAAAGTTCGTCGTTCGTTTTGTCAAAGTCTTTCAAAGTCCTTTCTTCGTGACAGAAAACCTTTATGACTTTCTGTCCGTTCATAGCCTCTTCGATAAAGCCTTCGACTTTTCCGACCGACTTCTGCTGAGCCATGAAGTATTTCGCACTCTTTCCGCCTATCTTCTTAGTGACGAACAGTATCGCTATAACGCCCACGACTACTACCGCCCATAACATTACGCTGAAATAAAGCATAATGCAAGTCAACGTTACAAGCGTTATCATAGTCATTATAAGTTGGGGAATACTCTGCGATATAAGTTGACGAATGGCGTCTACGTCGTTCGTGTAAATACTCATTATATCGCCGTGAGCCGTTCTGTCGAAATATCTTATCGGCAAGCGTTGCATCTTATCGAACATATCGTTACGCAAATCTCTCAGATAACGCTGAGTGAGTACCGCTCCGAGTTGTCCCAAGAAGAAGTTTGCCACCCAACCGACCGCGTAGACGGAAAGCATTACGATTAAAACCGTTATAACGTTAGCCCACGCTTCGTGTTGCGTCATCGCCCCCGTAAAGTAGTTATCTATCTGCTTGTAGATATTTTCGAGGAATACGCCCGCAACCGAACCCGAAATCGCGCTGAATACGAGACATATACACACGCCGATAAGCAAAGCCTTATAGTTTTTAAACAAAATTTTGAGAAGTCTGCCGATCACTTTGAAATCGCCCTTTCCTCTCTTCATAGGAGGTCTCCCGCCTTTTACGGGAGATTTTGCGTTTGCCAAATCCTTAGCCATTATTCCTCACCTCCCTCTGCGTCGGTAACTTTATTCTGCGAATAATATACTTCCTTGTATATCTCGTTGTCTTTAAGCAATTCTTCGTGCGTTCCGACGCCGTTTATTCTGCCGTTATCCATAACGACTATCATATCGGCGTCCATAACCGACGAAACTCTCTGAGCGATTATTATCTTCGTGGTTTCGGGTATCGCTTTTTTGAACGCCGCCCTCAAAAGAGCGTCCGTCTTCATATCGACCGCGCTCGTGGAGTCATCGAGAATAAGCACTTTCGGACTTCCGATAATCGCCCTCGCGATACAGAGTCTCTGCTTCTGACCGCCCGAAACGTTCGCTCCGCCCTGAGCGATCATAGTGTCGTAACCGTCGGGGAACTGCGAAATGAATTCGTCCGCCTGAGCAAGTTTGCACGCCGCGACGATTTCTTCGTCGGTGGCGTCCTCTTTACCCCAACGGATATTTTCCTTTATCGTTCCGCTGAAAAGCGTGTTCTTTTGAAGAACTACCGCAACGCTCTTCCTCAGAACTTCCATATCGTAGTCTCTTACGTCAACGTCGCCGACTTTAACCGAACCTTCGGTTACGTCGTAAAGTCTCGAAATGAGGTTGACGAGCGTGGTTTTCGACGAACCCGTGCCGCCTATGATGCCGACCGTCTGACCCGATTTTATGTTCAGATTTACGTCTTCCAAGGCGTTCTTTTCCGCTTTTTCCGAATACTTGAAATTTACGTTTTCAAAAGAAATATCGCCGTTCTTAACTTCCGTGACGGGGTTTTCTGGATTCGATAAATCGCTTTTCTCGTCTAAGACCTCAACGATACGTCTTGCCGATTCCAAGGACATTACTATCATGACGAATATCATTGAAATCATCATGAGAGCCATTAAAATCTGCAACGAATAGGTCGTAAGAGCCTGCAAGCCGAACGAGTTAAGGCCCGAATTTCCGAACAATATAATTCTCGACCCGAAAAACGCTATCGCAAGCAACGCTCCGTGCAGACAAATCTGCATGATGGGCGAGTTAAACGCGAGTATTTTTTCTGCTTTCGTGAAGTCTTCGCAGAGTTCGTTCGATACGTTCGAGAACTTCTGAGACTCGTAATCTTCTCTGACGTAAGATTTTACCACTCTCATTCCGCTTATGTTTTCCTGTACCGATTCGTTCATCGCGTCGTACTTTTTAAACAACTTCTTGAATATCGGCATAGCCTTCGTCGCTATGATTATAAGTCCGAAAGTCAGAACGGGAGCCGTTACGAAGAAGATAACGGGCAAAGTCGTGTTGATGCTGAAACTCATAATTATCGAGAATATCAGCATAAGCGGACTTCTTATAGCCGTTCTTATAAGCATCATGAACGACATCTGAACGTTGGTGATGTCCGTCGTAAGTCTCGTAACGAGAGAGGACGGGCTGAATCTGTCGATATTCGAGAAAGAAAATGTCTGAACGTTCTCAAAAATATCGCGTCTCAGATTTTTCGCAAAACCCGCCGACGCTTTCGCACAGAATTTACCGCCGAACATTCCCGCGACGAGAGCGACCGCAGCCGCTCCTATCATCAGACAGCCGTACAAAATCATACCGTTTACGTTCGGGGGCAAATCTATGCCCGGCTGAACGCACGTTCCGAATTGGTTAATCAGAAAGGGTATGAGTACTTCCATAGCCGCTTCGACGACCATACACAGTATGGTTGCAATCGTAGCAGCCTTGTATTCCCTTAAACTTTTCGCTAATTTCCTTAACATACTGCCTCTTAATATAAATTATCGTAATGTATAGATTATTGTATTTTAGACCCAAAAAAAATATTTGTCAATCGTATTTTAACGAAGAAAAAAGAAAAATCGGTGATATTTCACCGACTATTTCACGCAATCAAAATATATTTTCTTCATAGCAAGAGCGTCCTCGGCTTGGGTCCCCGCGGACTCGCAGATTATATACGGTTCTAAGTCAAGTTTTTTGAGAGCGGCGGCAAGCGGCTCGAATTCGGGTCCGTATACCGTATCTTCAAACGTAAGATGCCTTACCTCGCCCTTTTGCGAATACTGGATCTTAGAAAAATGAACGTGAAAGTTCTTCATTTTTTCAAAGCCGAGTTCGTCTATCATATACGACAGTCTGTCGAGATAGTCTTTTTCGGTTTTTAAACTTCCCTGTTCCCTTGCGTTGACGTGTCCGAAATCGACAGTCGGAATGTAAATCTCGTCGATTTTACAAAAGGAAGTAATCTCTTCGATAGTTCCTATCTGAGCGAGTTTACCCATGGTTTCGGGGCAGAAATACAAGTCGTCGAAAGAATTTTCGTAAATCAAATCGCGGAGAATTTTAAGTCTGTCAGCCGTTTTCGAAACAGCCTCTTCCCTCGTCGCTTTGCCCTGAGCCGCAGGGTGAAAAACTACCCTTTTGCCGCCCATGAGTTTTATCGCTCTTGCCGATTCGAGAACGTATCTGTACGAATTGTTCGCCTTTTCCTCTTCGGGGGTCGCGAAGTTGATAAAATACGGGGCGTGAACGCTTATCTCTATTCCGTTTTCCTTAAACGCCCTGCCGATAGACAGAGCCTTTTCTTCGCCGAGGTTTACGCCTCTTCCGAAAGAATATTCGTAGCAATCGAGTCCTAAATCTTTACACCACTTCGCCACTTCCTCGGTATGCTTATGCTCTTTTAAAAAACTCTCGCTATTTCCGCTCGGTCCGAATTTTATCATACGTTTTTATCCTCTTGAAGTTGCTTTATGAGTTCGTTTTTATCCGAAAATTTTACTATATCTCTTATATAAGCAAGAAATTTTACCGTTATTTTCTTACCGTACAGGTTTCCGTCAAAATTTTTCAGATAAGTTTCGACGGTGACGGAGGTAAGCCCGAAAGTCGGTCTCGCCCCGTAATTCGTTATTCCCTCGTACTCCTTGCCGTCCGCTACGACAAGCGTTTTATAAACGCCGTCTTTGATTTTGAATTTACCCTTGTCGGGCTCCGTATTAGCCGTCGGAAAGCCCAAAGTTCTGCCGACCTGTCTGCCCTCGACCACTACGCCGTCTATAAAGTACGGCTCGCCGAGAATTTCGTTCGCTTCCGCGATTTTGCCCTCTTTAAGAAGCAACTTAACGAGCGTGGTCGATATTCTCACGCCGTTAAATTCCTGTTTTTCGACGACTTCGAGCGGTATATTCTTCTCCTTGCAAAATTCAGCGAGCATATCGACTTTTCCCTCGGCTTTGAAGCCGAACGTATAGTCGTAACCGCATACTATTCCCTTAATATCGAGCGTCGAATACAATTCGCCGAGGAAAGTGTTGGGAGACTTCGATTTGAAAGCATCGTCGAAATTCGCTTTCAGAACGATATCCACGCCGTATCTTTCGGCTTTTTCCGCTCTTTCGGAAAAGGAAAGAACGGAGCCGCCGTCCGTCGTGTCCGCATTTTCAAAGGTGAAAAGGCAAACCCTGCTCTTCGTTTCGGAAGCGGTCTTTCTCGCCCTTTCTATAAGTTTCAGATGTCCGATATGCAGACAATCGAAAAAACCGAGAACGAGTATTACAGGCTCATTGCTTTTTTTGCTGTAATCTATAACCTTCATCTTCGATATACGCTCTGACTCTCATTATGCCGTCTCTGACTTCCCCGACGCCGTAAAAGCCGTTCGGAGAGTAGATTTTGCAAAGTCCGTTCGGGAAATTAAACCTGTCGTACAAGCCGTTGAAAAGTCTGTTCGCCTCGGCGTCCGAAATGTAGACGGCGGGAAGCGAAAAAGCGGAATCGGGAGGAAGAACGTAGTCTTTCGGGTTTTCCGCAGCGAGGAACTGTTCCACCGTGATGGAGTCCTCGATATTGAATACACCCGAAGCCGTCCTCACCAAATCGGTCATAGTCGCGACCGTTCCGCAAAGAGCGGCGAGGTCTCTCGCTATCGACCTTATGTACGTTCCGCCCTTGCATACTATTCTGAACTTATACTCGTCGTCCGCTCTTTTTCCTATGTAGTCGATAGAAATTACGGTGACTTTCTTCGGAGTTAAAGTGACCCCTACGCCGTTTCTCGCGAGTTGGTAACTTCTCCTGCCGTTCACGCATTTTGCCGAATACGCGGGGGGCGTTTGCAATATATCCCCGATGAGTTCCTGTAATTTCTCCTTGATTTCCTCTTCGGTCGGCACTATATCCGTTCTCTTGACGACTTCGCCCTCCAAATCGAGCGTACTCGTCTCGTAACCGAACGCAAAAACCGCTTCGTACACTTTGTCTTTGTCGAGAAGATAGTCGAAAAGCCTCGTGGACTTGCCGATACCGACGGGCAGAACGCCGCTCGCAAGCGGATCGAGCGTTCCCATGTGTCCGATAGCCGCGCCGTTTACCGAGCGTTTTATCGAGTTGAGTAATTTTGCCGAGGATATACCCTTCGGCTTGTAAATATTTAAAAATCCGTTCATAATTCCAAAGTATCAGAAACCGCTCTGATAATTTTATCCTTAACGTCCTCGTAGAAACCGAAAATCATACAGCCGCTCGCGAGAATATGTCCGCCGCCGCCGAATACCGAGGCGACCTCGTTTACGTTGATTTTCCCCTTACTTCTGAAACTGATTTTATACGAATGTTCGGGCTTCGTTTCCAAAATGGAAACCGCTACTTCCACGCCGTCGACCGAAAGCGGAAAATCTATAAAACCCTCGGTCATATCGCTCGTCGCCCCGAACTCTTCGAGGTCCTTTTTGAAAATAGTGATAATCGCAAGTTTGTCGTCCAAGAAATATCTCGTCCGAGAAATGGTTTTCGCGTACAGATTCGCTCTCGCTTTCGACTGACTTTTGAACATTTTATACGCTATCTCGTGCAAATCGCCGCCTTTTGTCACAAGGTCGGAAGCGACGGAAAGGGTGTTCCCCGTAACGTTGCTGTGCATAAAGTTGCCCGTGTCCGTAGAAAGACCCAAAAGCAGAAAGTCCGCTATTTCTTTATCGATTTCAACGCCGAGTTCCTTTACGAGTTCGTAGATAATCTCCGAACACGCCGCTCTGTCGTTTACGTAATTATATTTAGCGTAACGGGAGTTCGACACGTGGTGGTCTACGTTTATAAGCATTTTCGCTTCCGTATAAAGTCCGTAAGCGTCGCCGAGCATATTCTCGACCGATACGTCCACCGACAGATGAACGGGATATTCTTTCGTAATCTCCGTCGGCTTTTTTATCGTTTCAACGCCATTTAAAAAGAAGTATTTATTCGGAATATCCGAAGAACATACTATTTCCGACGCGATATTTTTTCGCGATAAGGCGGTTTTCATAGCCATCGCGCTGCCTATCGTATCACCGTCGGGGCGGGCGTGACAAAATATCAATACCTCGCCGTGACGGAGAAGTTCGTCCGCAATCTCTTTAAGCGTCGTCATCTTCGTCTCCCGCCGTCGTAACGTAGGTTAAACCGCTCAATATTTTATCTATTTTGTTGCCGTATTCCGCGGATTCGTCGGTCACGAAATGAAGTTCGGGAACGGTTCTTATGTGCATCACTTTGCTGAGTTCCGTCCTTATCGCCTTGCCCGACTGCTCTATCGCCTTGAAAGTCGCCGCTTTTTTCTCGGCGTCCGTAGAAAATACGGAAACAAATACTTTCGCGTGCTTCAAATCGCTGGTTACGTCCACTTCCGAAATACTGAACATCTCGGTTATTTCGGGGTTCTTTATTTTATTTTTGATTATCGAGTAAATTTCTTTCTGAAATTCGCTGTTTAATCTTCTTTCTCTTTTATTGTTCATATAACTTTGCCCTCCTTTGAACTTTGCAGAGTTTCGCCGCAGGCGACCGCGTTTAGCCGCTGCCTGCGGTTAGCCGATAAAAACCTCAACTGAACCCGATTTTCAGGCGTATCTTACGCTTAAT